>JAFTGN010000011.1 GCA_017457865.1 Lachnospiraceae bacterium
CTTCCATCTTCGAGATGAAGACGAACCATCTTTTTCTTGAATTCTGGTTCATAGTGTCGGTTCATTTGTAATATACCTTCCTTCCTCTTAAGATTATATCTTATTAGGTCAAGGTGTTACAACAATATTATATCACAACAGTTGAAGTAGGGGAGCATAGTAAGAAATATATTGACCCTAATCAGCCATCAAAATCTATAATTAGTATCGGGTTAGGGACTGCATTATCAGCCGAGGTTTTACTGATTTTGGTATTTGATATACAGAAAGCGAATATTTTGAATAGACTTTTTAATGGTCCTATGACAGCTGGAATACCAGCTACACTGTTGAGAAATCATCCAAATGCCTTTGTTCTTACGACAGAAAAAGTGGCACATGAGGCCAAGATTGATTATATGGTTATGAACGATAAAAATGCTAAGGAGGCATCTAGATGGATAATAGGAAATTGAAAAACAACAAGGTATTGGTGTTTGATTTTGATGGAACGATGTGTCAACTTTTTAAGAATTACAATTTAAAAACAACATTGAAATTGTTGCATGAAAAAATGCTTGAATTTGGGATCGAATTTTCTATGGAAAAGGATTCATTTGATGTCTTTGATGAAATTCTTAAACAAGTACCATTGGAAAATAATCCAATTAAAATGAGGGCGTTAATAGAAGCCGATAATATTTTGACATTGGCAGAAGTGGAGGCTGTAACAACGGGAGAGTTAGTGGTTGGAATAGAAAGGATATTTCCTTATTTAAAAAATAAAGAAATATCGTTAGGGGTAGCAACCAACAATTCAAATAAATGTGTGAATACTTTTATGCAAAGATATTTTCCACAAATGGATATTCCTGTAGTTGGGAGAGTCGGCGATAAACCGGAACTAATGAAACCTAATGCGTGGTCATTATTAGAAGTGATAAGTAAATTGAATTGTTGTAGTGACGATGTCATTTTTATTGGCGATACACAAAGAGATTATTTATGTGCAAAAAATGTGGGGTGTAAATTTATTGGCTTGGCGCCAACAGAAAGGAAAAAACAGAAGCTTTTGAATGTGATATCCGAAAGTGATATTGTTTCGGATTATTATGAGTTGGTAAAATGTTTAGGAGTATAAAGTTTTTTGCTCTGTATTACCAATACTGATGCAGAGAGAAGTAAGCATGAACAGAAAAGCAAATGTTGTTATTTTTTCATCCGGCATTACAGAGCAGAATGGCATATTACAGGTAGTGCGTGACGGGCTGGAAATGCGTGGGCATCAATGTATGGGGTGGAGAGAGTTATTTTCAAATGCCAATGACAGTCACAATATTGCACTTCTTCCGATGCTGATTAAGAAGATTCCCACATTTGATTATGCGCTTCTGATTTGCGAAGGACATGATAAAACTTCTATGCGTCGTGGGAAAATGAGCAGAGAGTATTTTACCATGCGGGACAATGTTTTGTTTGAAATTGGTTTGTGCTGTATGGGAATTGGTCTCTCCAGAGTGATGCTTCTAACGGATCATGATGTCAGGTTGCCGGAAGATTTGCTGGGACCGGATGGTGACGCTGCCATTCCTCGATTTATGTATGACGCAAAGATTTCCGAAAGCTATAGAAAAGCATACCAGGATATTGCCACTTATATGGAATTGATGGATTCAACCAGCAAAGCCCTAAGCGATTATATTTATAAGACCCAAGATGTATTAGACCCTGTTGTGGTAGGTTCTGCTTCGGCCATTGCCTGTAGCTATGCCACCAATTTTATTTTGCGACTTTTGGAACACATTACAGAAGGGATATACTTGGAGGCAAATAATCCGGCCAGTAAGACAGTGTTTGATTTGAGTAAGATATACGTCACAATTCTGATACCGGAGATTTTTTCTCCAGCAGAGATTGAGGAATCCAGACACTTGTTTGAGCAGTTGAATGCAGGTGCAGTGGATGCAAGATCCAGGCGTGTGGAATTCAGATATGCTATGCAAAAAGATGGAAGTATTCATATCTATGATTATCCCACCAATATTGTAACGGCTTATACGGTGTCGAAGATAATCCTGGGGTTATACGCAGATGATACAGAAGACGCAGATGCACAGGAGCGTTTTGTGGCAAAAGAATTGGATTTGTTTTGCGTATCGTTGAAACGTTTGTTGGGGAAGGATCATCAGTTTATTGCGTATACCATTCAGAATTTTTATAGTAGAGAAACTGAGGAAATCAGGAACACAATCATTGAAAGAATTTCAGATGTTGTGGATCACCGTTTGGAGATTCGTACAGCGTATGGAAACCGACCGGATGTTTGAAGCAGTTACGATGTCATCACATACATTTCCGGTTGTATTTCCTCTGAAAATTATGTAAGATAATAACAGAAGCCAAATGAAATGATAACTGTGAAAAGAGAAAAAGAGTTGGTGAATGCAATGAAAGTGAAATTAGAAGATGTTATGGAAGCAATTGATTTTGCTGGTATGGAAACGGAATATTATTACAGTACCAAAACAGAAGAAGTTTTGATGATATTTGATGGAATGGTGAATGGAGAAGTGAATCCAGACCTGATAGAAGAAATTCAAGAAGGATTTATCGAAGATTACATTCCATTGCCGGGACAATACGATATCAATGACTATCGCATCATGGAAGAATTTATTCATGAACTTCCAGAAGGCCGGAGTCAGGATATACTAGCTAGTGCAATTAGAGGCAGAGGGGCTTTTAGGAGATTCGAGGATAAGCTTTACGATTTGGGTTTAGAGCAGGAATGGTATCAATACCGTGATGAAGCCTATGAAAGAATTGCAAGGAAATGGTGCGAACAGTACAAAATTGAGATAGAGGAATAGAAGAAAATAAAACGAAGGCTCCCTGTGGCATCACAGAGAGCCTGTGATAGTTTAGGATTCTGCATTAAGATGTGCAGAACCTTTTGTAGTTGCTTTTTCTATACGATATTCTGTTGATAGGTATAGTATCATTCGCTTTTACAATGAAAGTATGCTCGTACATCATCTGAAGGAACATATCCTTCATCCTCTCCGGAATGTCTGCCTTCATTCAACTCACACATGAGGCGAAGCATCGCTTTTGTTTTTTCGAATTCTTCATCATCTGCGATATCACGGATGGTATATTTCCTCTTTCCGTTGACAGTCAGATACACAGGAGAACAGGCAGACACCTTTTCGAGAATCATATTATAATTGCGAAGATCTGAAACTGGACCTATGCTAGCCATAGATTCACGTCCTTTCTATTTTTTATTACCATAACATAAAAGAGAATTTTTAGCAATATTTTACGAAGAATTATGTCGCAACACTTTTAGGGATTTTTGCAAAAGGATGATAAAGAGCAAATATGAATGAAATGCACTACCCTTATCTGAAATTTAGAGAATTTTCCAAAATTGTGAATCCATCTTGCTTTTCAGAAATAACAATGTTATACTAGGACTAGAAATAACTAATGGAATGAAAATATTGTAAAATGATGATGCCTATGCAGGGGTCGAGGATGCGGAGGACAAGGCACGAAGTGTCAGACCAGAAAGGGTGTGAGAAGGATGGGCGATATGAGGATGCCGCTGGGGATCGACAGTTTTGAGAAAATACGACAAGAGGGGTATTACTATGTTGACAAGACAGAGATGATTGCGGAACTTCTGCAAAAACCCTTTGAAGTGACTCTGGTGACCAGACCCAGACGCTTTGGCAAGACATTGGCGATGGATACGTTGGCATGTTTTTTTGATGTTAGAAGAGATACAACGGCACTTTTTCATGGGCTGCGGATTGCGTGCAATCAGGCACTTTGTGAAACATGGCAGAATCGGTGGCCGGTGTTGTTTCTCACGCTGAAAGAAGCAGAGGGAAGAAATTTTGAACAGGCAGAAAAGAAACTGGCGGTCAGCATTGCGGATTTATATAAGCAGCATGTGTACTTGTCGGAAAGTGCAAAAGTGGACAAAGCAGATCAGGCATTGTTTCATAAGATTCAGTTTCAGGAAGCAGATGAGGTGGATATCCAGAATGCTCTGTTTGTGTTGATGCGTATGATGCATGCTCATTATGGTAGGCAGGTCATTGTGTTGATTGACGAGTACGATGTTCCGTTGGCAAAGGCAAATGAACGGGGATATTATGGAGATATGTTGAATCTGATCAGTGGTTTGATGAGTAAGACATTAAAGACCAATCCTTTTTTGAAATTTGCGGTTGTGACAGGCTGTCTGCGGATTGCCAAAGAAAGTATTTTTACAGGAACCAATCACCTTGTTTCCGATACCATTACCGGAGAACGCTTTGATGAGTATTATGGTTTTACCCAGGATGAAGTGGAGATGTTGTTGCAGGATACCGGTTTGGAAGGGCATGGAGCAGAGATGAAGCAGTGGTATGATGGATATCACTTTGGAAACAGTGACATTTACTGCCCATGGGATGTATTGAATCATGTGAATGCATTGCAGGATCAGCCGGATATAGAACCGAAAAATTATTGGGAGGATACCAGTCATAATGGCATCCTGCGCAGTTTTATTGAGCTTGCAAACAGTAGAGAGCGGCAGGATCTGGCTGTCAATGAGAAGTTTGAAAGGTTGCTGTCAGGCGGCTATATAGAAGAAACGATAGAGCAGAATCTGACTTATGATACCGTGCATGCTTCTGAATCCAATCTATGGAGTTTGTTATATTTGACCGGGTATTTGACTCAGGTCAGTGCACCAGAATTGCCGGAAGGTGTGAAGGCAGCATCCGGGAAGTTCTTTTTGAAGATTCCAAACGAGGAAGTAAAGGAAATCTTCCGAAAGACAGTGGTAGAGTGGTTTCAGGCGAAGATTGCAACGGTAGACCGAAGCGATTTGTTTGACGCTTTGTGGAGCGGAGATGAGGAAACAGCTACTGCCTTATTGTCAGATCTGTTGTTTGATACCATCAGCTATCATGATTATAAAGAAGACTTTTACCATGCGTTTTTGGCGGGGGTTTTTGCAGGCGCAGGCTACTATGTGGAATCTAACAGAGAGCATGGCATAGGACGGACTGACATTGTGATCCGTGACCGGAGTCACAGACGGGTGATGATCGTGGAAGCAAAGCATGTGGGCAAATCAGAGCAGTTACAGAGTGGATGCAGGGAGGCTGTCCGGCAGATTGATGACAGACGATATGCCGCAGAGTTTGAAAAGGGCTATCGAACGATCATTTGTTATGGCATCGCTTTTTACCAGAAGGAGTGTCTGGTGCAGAAGTTTCAGGAAGCAAGTGATGGCAAATAGGATTGCGGCGTTTTTTGGAAGAAGCAGAGATACCAGTGAGCTGTTTGATCAGTTAAAGATAGCAGAAGATCCACAGTATCATCAGCATTTGAATCAGTACGATGTGATTTTTATTTCTTTTCATGAGCTTCCCCAAAACTGTGAATCTTATGCGCAATATATTGCACGAATCGAACGTAAATTCAGGAAGGATTTACAGCAGGCTTATCCGAATTATGAAATCAGTGAGGAAGATGCTGTCTGGGATGTGCTAAGTGAGATTTCAGAGATGGAAGACGCCAAATTTATATTTGTATTGGATGAGTGGGATTATATCTTTCATCAGAAGTTTATCACAGAACAGGATAAGGAAGCGTATCTTGGTTTTTTAAGAAATTTATTGAAGGATAAGCCGTATGTATTGTTGGCTTATATGACGGGGATCTTGCCCATTGCCAAGTATTCCAGTGGCTCTGAGTTAAATATGTTTACAGAGTTTACGATGGCAGGTTCATGGGAATTTAGTGATGACTTTGGATTTACAGAAGCAGAAGTAGATGTGCTTTATGAACGGTATTTGCAAAGCTGTGAAAATCCCATGGTCAGCAGGGATGGACTGAGAGAGTGGTATGATGGATACCATACTGCCAGCGGAGAGCGGGTGTATAATCCTCGTTCTGTTGTACAGGCATTGAGTTTCAACCATTTGGGAAGCTACTGGACCAGTTCCGGACCATATGATGAGATTTCCTATTATGTGGAAAAGAATGTGGCAGATGTGCGGGAAGATCTGGCATTGATGGTATCGGGCATTCCTGTAATGGCAAAAATTCAGGAATATGCCGCTACATCCACCACATTAGAAACAAAAGATGAAATCTTTTCTGCAATGGTGGTGTATGGATTTCTGAGTTATGACAAAGGAATGGTGTCGATTCCAAATCGGGAATTGATGGATAAATTTGCAGATGTGCTGAGAAAGGAATCTAAAGTGTAATAAATATGTGTATGAGGAGTTAGCTTAAAATGGCTTCAAGACCATATTGTGTAAAAGGGTCTCTGTTCTGTGAGAAAGCGGAACAGGGATTCTTTTACATTGTAACCATGGAAAGCAGGATACCAATCAAAATATTTCCCCGGCGCAACCAGTCGACTTTTTTGTTGTCTGTTATAGTGAAGGGGTAAGAAGAGTTGCAGAAGAAAGTTTTGGAAACAGGAATGCTTGCCCATGATATGGAAAGGAGGAAGGAAACATGCAGGATGAGGAACTCGTACAGCTGATCTGGGAGCGAGAGGAGAGTGGCTTGCAGGAATTGATGGCACAATATGGCAGCAGATTTCAGCGACTGGCAGAACGGTTTCTTCCGGAGGAAGATGCCAGGGAATGTGTCAATGACACGTATCTGGCGGTATGGAACAGCATTCCCCCTGCAAGGCCGGAGTATCTATATGCCTATGGTGCCAAAATCTGTCGAAATATGGCATTGAATCGGGTGAAGAGCAGCCAGACACAGAAGCGAAAGGGCATTGTGGTAGAACTGACAAAAGAGCTGGAAGAATGCATTCCGGGGCGTGCAGTGGAGGATCATGCAGAAATCGGACAGGCCATAAAGGCATTTGTCAGTCATTTACCCAAAGACAAGCAGTATATTTTCGTGGCAAGGTATTGGCAGGGGGCATCCATCGGGGAATTGTCCGCACAAACCGGTTATGGGGAAGAGAAAATCAAAAGCATGTTGTTTCGTTTGCGTCGGAAGCTGAAAAAAGAACTGGAGAAGGAGGGCATTTATGTATGAATGGAATGGATTTGTTAGAAGCAATCAATGAGATTCCGGAGCAGGTGATAGAGAAAAATCAGGTAGCACCTGAGTGGCATAACGTGAGAGTGGCAGGACACAGGCATGTGAAATGGGTGGCAGTGGCAGCAGCAGTGCTGCTTTGTGTATCCGGTGTGACAGCGGTAGCGGCAGTTCGGTCCGGACTGGATTTGTTTCATGTGTTTTCTTCAAAGGAGGAATCCGGCTATGATTTGTTGGTGGAGATGGATTTGATTCCCATAGAGGAACTGCATGGAGAAATCACACAATTATCGGAGCAGTTTGTGCAGGCATTTGCCGATTATGATCTGTTTTCCAGCTGGTATCCGGGTTCTCAGGAGGTGCGGTTTGCAAATTCGGGACAGGCGTTAGACTATATTGGATACCAGCCCCTGACCTGGCACACATGGGAACTTCCGGAACAGGATGTGGTGGTGCGTGTGCAGGGAGATGCGACAGGTCATATTTTGGGAGTCAATATGGAGGTGGATTACCAACAGGAAAAGATTTTTATGCAGATGTTTGCTTCTCTCTATACGGAGCATTATGAGGGGAGTATCCAGACTGGTTCTGCTGCTGCCGAATATGAAACATATACAGAAGACCAGTTTGTAAATCACAATCAGGTGACTTGGACGGTGATTTCTTCCAGTGAAATGGAAAGTGGGTATTTGTGTAAAGATGCGTATACGGTGTGCAATGATGTGCTGTATCAGTGCCATATCGGCTACTTGAAAAAGGATCAGGCAGAGGCAGTGAGGCTGATGGAGAAATGGATGGAACTGTTTGGATGAAAAGCAGTCATAGATGTGGGAAATCCACCTTTACGAACAGGAGCAAGGATAGTGTTTTTGGGAAGAAAGGTGGATTTTTTTGTGGGGAGATTGACAGAAGATGGAAAATGATTTACAATAAATGGTAGACATAATAAAATATTTATGTCATACCATATGTGGTAAATGAAAATTCTGCATATCATTTTATTGATCATACTTTCCTGGATTGCACCTTGAATGGGAGAAATAATTTTGGTATAATAACAAAAGGGAAGATAATTACTTCAAAAAAGTATTAAGGAGCGAGTGAGAGATATGAAGGTATATGATTATTTGATACAAAATTATAAAGCAAATGAGCCTGTTTTTCTTGCTGAAATTGAAATAGATGGGATATCAAAGGTATCTGTGAGACAGCAAATGAAAAAGCTGACAGAAGCAGGTAAATTAAAGCGTTTTGATACAGGTATTTATTTTATACCAGGCAAAACGATATTTTGTTCTGGTTCTCAGATTTCAAGAGAAGAAGTATTAAAAAGAAAATATTTAGAAATAAAGGGAGATTGTATTGGTTATATGAGTGGTGTAATGTTTGCCAATCAGATTGGGGTCACAACGCAGGTTCCTATGGTTTATGAAGTGACTACAAACAAAGCAACCAAAGATTATCGGGAAACTATGCTGGCAGATACAAAGGTGATTTTGAGAAAACCACGTATTCCAGTAACGAAAGAGAATTATAAGATATTACAATTTCTTGATTTGATGAAAGATATTGATATATGTGCAGAGTTATCTGGACAGGCATTGACAAATCGGCTTATTGTTTATATGAATAAAGCAAATATTGCATTTACTGATATGGAGGAGTATTTGCCATATTATCCAGATAAAGTTTATAAAAATATGTATCAGGTGAGGTTATTAAGTGGAATTTCTGCATAAGGATAAAGTACAGTTTTTGGAGGCTATTAATCTGTCATCCTATCAGACACATATATTGACACCAGTGGTAGAGAAAGATTACTATGTGACAATGATTTTGCGTCAATTGTCAGAAACACATCCTTTTGTAGTGTTTAAAGGCGGAACTTCTTTGTCTAAATGCCATAGAGTCATTAACCGTTTTTCGGAGGATATAGACATCACAATTGACCAAAATTTATCTCAGGGGCAAAAGAAGAAATTGAAAGATGCAATTATAGAGATTGCAAAATTGTTAGGTATGCGAATTACAAATTTGGAAGATACCAAAAGTCGAAGAGATTATAATCGATATATACTTGAGTATGATACTGTACTTCCAGCTCAGAATACGGTTGTGTCACCGGCAGTTTTGATAGAAACCTCATTTGTTACAATTTCATTTCCGACGTCTTTCATTCCAGTGCATAGTTATATGGGTGATATGATGCAAAAAGAGGCACCGGAGATTTTGACAGAATATGGACTTGATTCCTTTATAATGAAAGTGCAGGGTATCGACAGAACATTGGTAGATAAGATATTCGCAGTTTGTGATTATTATTTGCAAAATAAAATTAAAAAGCATTCTAGACATTTGTATGATATTTATAAGTTACTTCCTCTTGTCAAACAGGATGAAAACTTTTGTTATTTGATAAGAGAAGTGCGTGATATAAGAGCGAAATCCAGTATATGTCCCTCAGCACAATTGGGTGTGGATATCCCAACGTTGTTGCAACGTATCCTTGATGACAAAGTGTATAAGGAAGACTATGAAAATTTGACGGTCAAATTGTTGGAAGAAGTGGTTTCATATGAAGAAGCTATGACAGCAATAGAACAGGTGATTCATTCGGGTGTTTTTGTTAAAACATAGAAAGTAGTTTGCGAAAATGAATGTACATAATAAATCGCATGAAAGTCAAATTTTGGAAGGAGACATACTCTATGAAACAATTTATCGTAGATGCATTTACCCATGAAATATTCCACGGTAATCCTGCCGCCATATGTACTCTGAAACAGTGGTTGTCAGATGAGTCGAAAGTGTTTCTGGCAGGGGAAGCGGTACTATATTCTGTGGCAGACGTTTGTGTAGAAAGATAGAAAAATTATTTGAAAATTTTTTCCAAAACTGTTGACTTCCTCAAAAAAGTATGATATATTAATTCTCGGCTTAAGGAAGCTGATTGTTTTGCCGGCGTGTCGGAATGGCAGACGAGGCAGACTCAAAATCTGTTGTGTTCACGCACGTGCGGGTTCAAGTCCCGCCGCCGGCATTCCTTGGCAGGGGCGAGCGCCTGAAATTTTGCATTGTGTGAGATTTCAGGCGTTTTTCTTTTGTGTTTTGGAGGGGATGGAATTTTGAATTGCAGGGAAGCAGAAGGGTGTATTGAGGAATATATCGGGCATCAGCTGCCCATCGAAAGACAGGAAGCGTTTTTACAGCACATCAGCCAGTGTACGGAATGCAGGGAAGAGTTGGAGATCAACTATATGGTATATGTGGGCATTGCCGGACTGGAGGAGGATAGATTGGATATCTATGACTTGCCTGGTGCATTGGAGCGGGAATTGGAAGTTTCCCACCAGCAGGTACAGCAGCATCGCCGGGCACAGCAGGTCAATTATGCGCTGACCACATTGGCGATTGTAGGGGTTATTTTATGTGTTGGGATTCAGATCGGATTGTGGTTATGAAAGAAGGAGATGAAAAATGGAACAGAAATATTTACTTTTGATCGATGGTTCGAGTTTGTTGTCGACCCAGTTTTTTGGCAATCTGCCCAGAGAGATTATGTTTGCCAAGACCATAGAGGAGAAGCAGAAGTATTATCATAAGATTATGATGACGTCCACGGGAACGTATACCAACGGGATTTATGGTTTTATGCGTACGTTGCTGAAGGTATGTAAGGAGCAGAAGCCGGATTACCTGGCGGTGGCATGGGATTTGTCCAGAGATACCTTTCGTCGGGAACTGTATCCGGAGTACAAAGGGAACCGCAGTGAGACCATGGAGCCTTTGAAACAGCAGTTTGCTTTGTGTCAGGAACTGTTGCAACGGATGGGCATTTATCAGCTGATGGATGTGCGGTATGAGGCAGATGATTTTTGCGGTACGGTGGCGAAGAAGTTTGAACAGCAGCTGCCGGTGCGTATCATGACCAAGGACAGAGACTATTTGCAGCTGGTGACAGACCAGACCCATGTGTGGATGATGTTTTCTTCCAATGATAAGGCAGACAGTCTGTATCAGAAGTATCAGATTGACAAGAGCAGTTTGACTGTGGCTGATCATGCGTTTGATCTTACCCCGGAGCTGGTGGAAGCAGAGTATGGTGTGAAACCAGAGTCGATCAGTTCTTTGAAGGGATTGATGGGGGATGCTTCTGATAACATCAAAGGAGTCAGCGGAATCGGAGAGCAGACTGCGGTAAAGCTGATTCAGGAATATGGTACCATTGACCGGCTGTATGAGGCATTGGAAGACCTGACACCGGCAAAGGAGAAGGAATTGAAAGCTTACTGGAAGGAGAAGCTTCAGTTAAAGCGTTCTCCGATTCCGTATTTGACAAAAGAAAGTGACACAGAACTGGTGGGGGAGAAGGCAGCAAGACTCAGCGAACTGCTTGCCACCATCAAGTGTGACATTGAGATGCCGGAACTGACACTGGATCAGTTGCAGTTTCATCTGGACAGAGAGGCGGCAAAGACCATTTTTGATGAGTTGGAGTTCAAATCCCTGAAAGCCGAACTGGAACACGGCTGGGGGGAGGATGCACCGGAAGAAGCAGATGAGATGATGGTCATTGACGATTATATAGAGGCAGATATCCAGCAGGCGAAACTGTGCATGGAACCCATCGTAGGTCTGCATCTGGTATATGATGAGGGCGAATTGCTTGGCATGTCCATGGCATGTGGCCATAAGGCATATTTTTTCCCGAAATTTTTCCTGATGACAGATCAGATGCTGCAGCTGTGGGCGCGGAACCTGGCATCCTATGGCAAGCGGTATTTCATGGATTTGAAGTCTGTGCTTCCTTTTATGGGGGAGAAATGCAGGGATCATCTGGAAGATATCGGCATTATGGCATATTTGCTGGATCCGTTGGCTGCTGCATATCCCTATGATGCAGTCAGTGAGAAATATCTGCACCACAAGTATCCTTCTGTGAAAGATGCAGTGGGAAAGGTGTCTTTGAAGGAATTACAGCAGACTGCGCCGGAACAGTTTTTAAAGCTGGCATGCTATCCGGCACTGACAGCGGCACAGACCGCAGAGAAGCTGGAACAGATGTTGAAAGAGCAGGAAATGTACGATCTGTATCGGAATGTGGAGCTGCCTCTGGTATACAGCCTGTTTCATATGGAACAGGAGGGTGTGCTGGTCAGGAAAGAGGAACTGGAAGCTTATGGGGCAAGACTGCAGGAGACCATCGGGGTACTGGAGCAGGAGATCTATAATCTGGCAGGAAAACAGTTTAATATCAATTCTCCAAAGCAGCTGGGCGTGATTCTCTTTGAAGAAATGCAGCTGCCTTATGGGAAGAAGACGAAAAGCGGGTATTCCACAGCAGCGGATGTACTGGAAAAGCTGGCACCGGACTATCCGGTGGTGGCAAAGGTGCTGGAATACCGTCAGCTGGCCAAATTGAAATCCACCTATGCAGACGGTCTGGCAGGATTCATTCAGGAGGATGGACGGATTCACGGCAAGTTCCATCAGACCATCACTGCCACCGGACGAATCAGCAGCACCGATCCCAACCTGCAAAATATTCCGGTGCGGATGGAACTGGGCAGAGAGATTCGAAAGGTATTTGTGCCCAAGGAAGGCTGTATTTTCTTAGATGCAGACTATTCCCAGATCGAACTGCGTGTGTTAGCCCATATGTCCGGAGATGAGAATCTGATCCGTGCCTATGGTTCGGCACAGGATATTCATGCCATCACTGCTTCACAGGTGTTCCATGTACCCTTAGAGGAAGTGACGCCCCTGCTGCGCCGCAATGCAAAGGCAGTGAATTTTGGGATTGTATATGGTATCAGTGCCTTTGGACTCAGTGAGGACTTGAGCATTACCAGAAAAGAAGCTATGGCATATATCGAGCGGTATTTTGAGACATATCCGGGAGTGAAGACATTTTTGGATGGTTCTGTGGATCAGGGAAGAGAGCAGGGCTATGTAACGACTATGTTTGGGCGGAGAAGACCGATACCGGAGTTGAAATCCAGTAATTTTATGCAGCGTTCTTTTGGGGAACGTGTGGCCATGAATTCTCCTATTCAGGGAACGGCAGCAGACATTATGAAGATTGCCATGAACCGGGTAGATGAACGGCTTCGCAGAGAGCAACTGCAGTCCCGTATCATTTTACAGGTGCATGATGAATTGCTGGTAGAGACCAGGATCGAGGAGACGGAACAGGTGAAGCAGATTCTGTTAGAGGAAATGCATGGTGCCGCAAAGCTTGCGGTAGAGTTGGAGATCAGTCTGGAAGAGGGAAACAGCTGGTTTGAAACCAAATAAGAACAGGGAGGGCGTATGCAGGTCATCGGATTAACCGGCGGGGTAGGTGCCGGCAAGTCTGTTATATTGGAGATCTTACAGAGGGAGTATGGCTGTTATGTGATCTCGGCAGATGAAGTGGGGCATCGAATGATGCAAAAGGGTGGCATCACCTATCGGTCTATTTTGGCCGAGTATGGCAGTGACATTCTGGATGCAGAGGGGGAAATCGACAAAGGAAAGCTGGCGGCCATCGGATTTGCAGATAATGCCTCTGCCGAAAGACTCAGTGCCTGTACCCATCCGCTGATCAGGCAGGAGATTCGGGAAGAGATTGCCAGAGCGGTCCAGACCCATCCGCTGCTTGTGCTGGAATCGGCCATTCCGGTGCAGGGGAAGTTAGTGGAAATCTGTGATGTGATGTGGTATGTGTATGTGCCATGGGAGATACGAAAACAGCGCATCATGGAGAGCAGAGGATATTCGGCAGAACGGGCAGAGCAGACCATGAAGCGTCAGCCTGCCGATGGGGAATATCGTGCCATTTGTGATGCGGTCATTGACAATTCCGGCAGTCTGGAAGATACCAGAAGCCAATTGGAACGACTTGTATCACAAATCAGGGAACAGATGGAGCACGTCGTATAAGGGGAAGGAAGCGATGAAACCCAGAAGTTTATCTATTTTATTGAAATTGATCGTCATGACATTGGCACTGATGGGACTGGCGGTGTTTTTCCGTCTCATTCCATCCATTCTGGAAGAATTGATTCAGGAACATGGAACTGCGGTGGGATACTGGAAGTGGCAGATACTGGCATGGGCAGTGGCTGTGCCATGTTATATGACGTTGTATGAATATTATCGGCTTTGTGACAGGATTGGAAAGGAACAATTTTTTGTAGAGAAGACCATTGTGTCTTTGAGGAGAATCAGCAGATATACCACAGTGACTGCCGGATTGATTTTGACAGGGATCGTGTGGTTACAGTTGGCAGGTGTGCCGGGAAGACCGGTCACATTGTTGTTTCTATTGATGATGGTATTTATGTTGTTTGTGACCAGTGCCCTTGCCAATACCATGGTGTATGTGGTACGGAAAGCATTGGAATTAAAAGAAGAAGTCTGTACGTTGCGAGAGCAGCAGGTCATGCATACAGAATCAGAGCCGCATAAGGGAAAATGAATCAAACCATAAACTGGGCATATTTTCTTCCCCTTCCTCATATAGTTTTAGTAGCAATTGTGATGGAAGGGGTATTGAATGGATCATTTTCGTGTTTATCAGGATATATCAGCCAGAACAGGTGGCGAAATTTATATTGGAGTGGTAGGACCGGTGCGTTCCGGAAAGTCTACTTTTATCAAGCAGTTTATGGAACTTTTGGTACTGCCGGAAATGGAAGATGTACATAGCCGGGAACAGGCGAGAGATGAGCTGCCCCAGTCGGCGGGAGGCAAGACCATTACCACCACAGAACCCAAATTTATTCCAAAGAATGCAGCAGTGATCCGGTTAAAGGACGGACTGGAAATCAAAGCCCGGATGATTGACTGTGTGGGATATATGGTGGAGGGTGCTATGGGCCATGCAGAGGATGGGGTGGAACGTCTGGTGAAGACACCATGGTATGAGTATGAGATTCCCTTTACTCAGGCAGCAGAGATTGGAACCAGAAAAGTCATCACAGACCACAGTACCATCGGGATCCTGGTGACCACAGATGGCAGTCTGGGAGATTTGCCACGCACTTCTTATGTTCCAGCGGAGGAAAAGACGGTGCAGGAGTTAAAAGGTCTGGAGAAGCCTTTTGTAGTGCTGCTCAATTCCAGACAGCCGGATAGTGCAGAGACAGTGGCCATGGCAAAAGAGTTGTCTGCCAAATATGATGTGTCTGTTCTTCCCATCAACTGCCAGCAGCTGACCAGAGAGGATATTGAAACCATCATGGAGGCGGTGCTGGAAGAATTTCCGGTGACAGAGATTCAATATCACATCCCCAAATGGATGGAGTTGCTGCCGCAAGGTCACTGGATGAAGTCTGGTACCATCGAACTGGCACAGAATCTGCTGCAAAATATTACGTGGATGCGGGATACAGGCAAACTGGGCCACATGGAACTGCCGGTGTTTTTGTCAGAAGTGAAACTGCAGCAGCGGAATATGTCCTGTGGCAGCATTTCTCTGGAATTGTGTGCCAAACCATCTTACTACTATCAGGTCATTTCCGAGTATGCAGGACTGAATGTGACAAGTGAATATGAATTGCTGCGCACTTTTGTGGAGCTGGCAGCCAGCAGGAATACGTATGCCAAAATGGCAGATGCCCTGCAGTCTGTGGATGCCAAGGGCTATGGCGTGGTATTGCCGTCCAGATCGGAGATTTCTCTGGATGAACCGAAGATCGTGCGTCACGGTAATAAATATGGGGTGAAAATGAAAGCGGCAGCACCATCTATTCATTTGATCAAAAGTTATATTGAAACAGAGATTGCACCCATCGTAGGAAGTGAACAGCAGGCAAAAGATCTGGTGGATTACATTGTGAAAGCATCCGAAAGCGGGCCGGAAGGGGTATGGGACAGCAATATCTTTGGAAAATCCATCGAGCAGATCGTGGATGACGGCATTACAGCCAAGATTTCCCAGATGACAGATGACTGTCAGATGAAATTACAGGATACCATGAAAAAGATCGTCAATGACAGCAAAGGCGGCATGATCTGCATTATTATATAGGAATGTGCAGGTGGTGTAAAAAACGAACTGGAGCGAATTCTGTCAAGAGGTACGGAGTCGTGACAGCATGGTTATATGGTATGACAAACAGACAGCAGGTGAATCCATCTGCTGTCCATTTTGTGTGCCGGAATGGAGGTTGGATGGTGGGAAAGCAGATATGGCAGATCATACAAAGGATTGGCATCACATTGCTGCTCTTGCTTGTTGCCTCACAGATGACATTTCACTTGTGGGAAAACGGGTGGTGCATCTATTTAGACAGCAAATTGATCGAGGAAGAAGCATTTCGCAGTATGGACTTTGGAAAAGGAGGTTTGGGGATGCTGGCAGAACTGGCAGAGGAGCAGGACTGTACTTTGTCGGAGACTGCAGCAGTTTGGATGATTCGATATGGGTATCATTTGCCTTCTGAGATGGTGCTACGGAAAAATGCAGCAAAATGGCCTCTTTGGCGGCAGGAGATGCGGATGGCTTCTAAACGGGAATTCTACCAGATCACCCGTGCTTATGAGGCAGTGCTGATCGGCATCACCTGTTTTCCGGTGGGAAAGGCAGAAGGACTGACGAATGTGGGGTATGAAGATTCCTGGCTGGATGGACGGGATTATGGAGGAGAACGCCAGCATGAAGGATGTGACATTATGAGCGGGCAGGCACCGGCCTTTCAGTATGAAAACGGGATCTATCCGCCGGGACTGTATCCGGTGGTATCTGTCACAGATGGTACAGTGGAAAAAATGGGCTGGCTGCCCCTTGGGGGCTGGAGAATTGGAATTCGAAGCAGTGCAGGAGGATATTTTTATTATGCGCATTTGCATGATTATGCGCCTGATCTGCAGGAGGGCAGTCCGGTGAAGGCAGGCCAGCTTCTTGGCTGGATGGGGGACAGCGGATATGGAGAAGAGGGTACTACAGGCCAGTTTCCGGTTCATCTGCATTTTGGCATCTATCTGCAGACGGATCATTTTGAGGAGTTGGCGGTGAATCCGTATTGGATTTTGCGGTATTTGCAGGAGAGGCAGGAACCGGAGATGTTGTTGGAATGGTAACGATGAAAGTGCGAAACAGTGATGGGAATTTATTGAAAAACAGTAACGTTCCCATGTTGCACAGGGAATTGGAGTATGGTATAATACATTTTTAGATTGCATTGGGCGGTAAAAAGAATATCCTGTCAAAAAATGAAAGCAGGATTGTAGGACGGGACAAATATAATTAAAGGGGGAGAACGTGTCATGGAGATTATAAAGTGGAATGAATTGTTAAGTCCGTATCAGCTGGCAGTGGATGAACTGCTGGTGAAGTTTCGGCATGTGAGAAAGGATTATGCGGAAAGGGGTACCTATTGCCCCATTGAAAATGTAGAGGGGCGGGTTAAGTCTGTTTATAGTATTTTAGATAAGGCGCGGAAAAAAAATGTTTCGGCAGATATGATCACCAAACGACTGGAGGACATTGCCGGAATCCGCATTACCTGCAGATTTGTAGAAGACATCTATAAAGTTTCAGAGTATATTAAGAGCCGACAGGATATGCCGGTCAGCAGTGAGGTGGACTATGTACAGTCTCCAAAGGAAAGCGGCTATCGCAGTTACCATCTGATCATTCAGTATACAGTAGAAACTGCCTTTGAGCGCAAGACCATTCCGGTGGAGATTCAGATTCGAACCATGGCCATGAATTTCTGGGCGGTGGTGGAACATTCATTGCAGTATAAGTATAATGAAAATATTCCATATGATATTCGGGATCGGCTGTCACGCTCTGCTGAAGCGTGTCTGGCTTTAGACAATGAGATGGCATCCATTCGGACAGAAATCATGGAAGCCCATGAGTTGTTCCAGAAAAAGGCAAATGTGGTACAGAGCATTTTGAACAATATTCGAAAGCTGTATTCTTCTGGCAATCAGGAACAGGTTTTGAAATTGCAAAATGAATTTTTTACCATTTATAATTCAGACAACATTGGTGCACTGCAGGAGTTTAATTATCGTTTGGAGAAGCTGTTGGCAGAAAATGGAGAGCAGTTGTAGGAATGGTGTATTGAACGGAATGTAAGGCTGAGAAATAAAAGTACTCCCTGAGACCAGGGGAAAGTCAATAAAGCAGGAGAAAAAAGATGGAGTTACCGGCAGAATTTCTTGCGCAGATGCAGGAGTTACTTGGAACAGAATATGACGCGTATCTGGAAAGTTTTCAGGCAGTGCGGGAATATGGACTTCGTGTCAATACATTAAAATTGACACCGGAGGAGTTTACACAGATCAGTCCCTTTGCACTGGAATCCATTCCATGGATTGGAAACGGATATTTTTATTCCGGTGCAGACAGACCGGGAAAGCATCCCTATTATTTCGGCGGACTGTATTATTTACAGGAACCCAGTGCCATGACACCGGCAAATCGTCTGCCTATAGAACCGGGAGATAAGGTGCTGGATTTGTGTGCGGCACCGGGAGGCAAGAGCACAGAACTGGCAGCGAAGCTACAGGGAGAAGGGGTATTGGTCAGCAATGACATCAGCAATTCCAGAGCAAAGGCACTGCTGAAAAATCTGGAGCTGTTCGGCGTACAGAATGCAGTGATCATGAGTGAAAGCCCTCACAAGATGGCAGGACCCTTTACAGAATATTTTGATAAGATCCTGATTGATGCGCCCTGTTCCGGGGAAGGGATGTTCCGAAAGGAACCTTCTGTCATCAAAAGCTGGGTGCAGAATGGAACTGCCTTTTATGAGAAGCTACAGAGGGAGATTGTGACCTATGCGCTGCAAATGCTGAAACCCGGCGGCATGTTGGTGTATTCCACCTGTACCTTCAATCCGGGAGAGGATGAAGGTACGGTTATGTATATGTTAGAACAGTGTCCGGAACTGAAGATTCTGCCCATAGAGGGGTACGAAGGCTTCTGTCCCGGCAGACCGGATGTGGTGGAAGGCGGCAGAGAGGATTTGAAAAATTGTGTTCGTATCTTCCCTCACAAGATGCGGGGGGAAGGACATTTTGTGGCGCTGCTGCAAAAAGGAGAACCGGCGGAAAGATGGTATTCCACTGGAAAGCAGAAACAGACAAACCAGTATACAAAGGAAATCGAAAGTTTAGAGGCATTTACGGACTTTATGAAAGATGTGTCTCTGGACTTGGATCGTGGCAGAATCATCCGCAGAGGCGATCATCTGATGTATGTACCGGATGGCGTGCCGGAGTTAAAAGGACTGCGAATTCTGCGCTCCGGCTTGTTACTTGGGGAGTATAAAAAGAACCGGTTTGAACCCAGTCAGGCACTGGCCATGGCACTGCGGGCAGATGCTTATGCCCATAGCATCTGTCTGCCAGTGGAGGATGAGAGAGTCATTCGTTATCTGAAAGGGGAAACGTTAGAAGTAGAGGACTTGACAGACCACCCATTGAAAGGGTGGCAGTTAGTATGCGCAGGGCAGTACCCGCTGGGCTGGGCAAAAGGTACCGGCACCAGTCTGAAAAACAAATATCTGGCCGGGTGGCGGTGGCAGTGAGCGGAGGAAAGAAAATGCGTCTGGATAAGTATCTGGCGGACATGGGGGTAGGAACCCGGTCACAGGTGAAGGAAAAGATTCGAAAAGGTTTGATACAGGTCAACGGGCAGGTAGTGCGTACCCCGGAGCAGAAGGTAAACCCAGAGACAGATCAGGTCAGTCTGGATGGCAAACCCATCGGATATGTAGAGCTGGAATACTATATGTTAAACAAACCACAAGGGGTGGTTTCTGCCACCACAGACCGGCATTATACCACTGTAGTGGACTTGATTGACACCAAAAGCCGGAAAGATTTGTATCCGGTAGGGCGGCTGGACATTGATACAGAAGGACTGCTGCTGATCACCAATGACGGTGATCTGACCCACAGGCTGCTGTCACCGAAAAAGCATGTGGACAAGACTTACTATGTGGAAACAGACCTGCCCATTCCCACAGATGCAGGAGAACGATTTGCAGTAGGGGTCACATTAGAGGATGATACATTGACCATGCCGGCAAAGTGGGAATCACAGACGGAAAACAGCGGCAGACTGACCATTCAGGAGGGCAAGTTCCATCAGGTAAAGCGGATGTTTGCGGCCCTTGGGGTGACCGTCACTTTTTTGAAGCGGCTGACCATGGGACCATTACAGTTAGACCCTGCGTTAGAGACAGGTGCCTTTCGTCCACTGACGGAAGAAGAGTTACAGCGGTTAAAGGAACTGGGATGAAATACAGGAAGGAATTTGCGGACATGGAATTGGACATGATTTTACAAGGCAAAAAGGCAGTGATTTTTGATCTGGATGGTACGCTGATCGATTCCATGTGGATGTGGCCGGAGATTGATTCAGAGTATCTGGGACAGTATGGATATGGTGTGCCGGAAGATTTGCAGACTGCCATTGAAGGGATGAGTTTTACAGAAACAGCAGTGTATTTCAAAGAACGGTTTCACATTCCAGATCCTATAGAAGCAATTAAATTGCAATGGAATGAGATGGCATATGAAAAATACACCACAGAAGTGCCTTTAAAACCTGGTGCTGGTAATTTATTGGCAGAACTGAAACGACGTGATATTTTTATGGGGATTGCCACCAGTAATTCCACAGAACTGGCACAGGCAGTGTTAGACGCACTGGGTGTGAAGGGGTATTTTCAGACAGTGACTACCTCCTGTGAAGTGGCAGCAGGGAAGCCTGCACCGGATATTTATCTTCATGTGGCGGCCAAACTGGGAGTGCAGCCGGAAGAATGTCTGGTATTTGAGGATGTACCGGCAGGAATTCGGGCAGGCAAACGGGCGGGGATGGAAGTCATTGCAGTGGCAGATGCGTTTAGCCAAAGGGATGAGGCTGTGAAGCGGAAACTGGCGGATGGATTTTTGACAGATTTTGAGACACTGTTTTCCGGTCACAATGGACTGTGACACAGAAGAAACGATTGGTCGCTTTGGGAAGAAAACGATAGTTGGGAGAAATGGTGAATGATGCAGTTGCGAATGAACAAAGGCACATACGGATATTTTCAGAGAAGAAAATGGATGCAGACAGCAAAGTGTCTGCTGGTTCTGCTTGGCATGGGGATTTTACTTGCCATTGGTTATCATACCACTCATACCAGAAAGAATATGATGACAGTGATTGCCATTGTATCGGCACTGCCTTTTGCCAATGCAGCAGTGATTCTCTTTACGGTGCTGCCATACCATGCCAGACCTGGGGAAGAGTATAGGACGATCAAGGCACTGGCAGGAGACGGCGTATTGAGTACAGAACTGCTTTTGACCCGTTCTACCGGAAAGAACTTTCTGATAGATTATGCGTATATTCATCCAAAGGGGATATTTTTGTATACATCGGATGATACATTACAGGAGAAAGAAGCCATTGCCCATATCAAGGGGATTCTGGCCGGTCATGGACTCCATACGGAAATCAAAATAGACAAACATCTGGAGCAGTATCAAAATCATTTGAAGGCATTGGAACCTGTGCATCGCAGTGACTGTGCAGAGGAACTGCTGAAAATCGAAGGGGTACTGCATGCCATTTCCATATAGAGAATGACAGGTCATTGTGAAACTGTGATACCGAACGCCTTTCATCAAAATTTTTATTAAAAAACACGCTCTCGCTTCGGTTACATGCAGCGGTACTACTATTTTTTATCGCTTGTTGCTCAAAAAATAAAGTACCGGCATTCCACAGAGTTTTTTTAATAAAAATTTTGATGAAAGGCTGTGTTCTGGTCAGAGCAAGGAGTTTTACAATTACCTGAAATTTTGATATGCAGATTGTTTTCTGACTATATACAAGAGTTTCGCAATTCATGACATAGAAACGGAGGAGATCATGCGTGAGGTACACGTAGGGGAAAATGAAGCAGGACAGCGTCTGGACAAGCTGCTGGGGAAACTGTTGAAAGAGGCTCCTAAGAGTTTTTGCTATAAGATGCTGCGTAAAAAGAATATTACCCTCAATGACAAAAAAGCAGACGGTTCAGAACGGCTTAGTCAGGGGGATGTGGTGAAGCTGTATCTGGCAGAGGAAACTTACCTGAAAATGACAGGAGAAGGAAGTATTCCGGAAATGCAGAGTCAGAAGGAATCCGGCTTCGAAACACAAACAAAAGACAGTGGGAAAGGACGAAAAGGGGCAGAGGATCTGTTACAGCAGCTTCCAATCGAGGTGTTATATGAGGATGACCATATGATGCTGTTAAATAAACCGGCAGGCGTACTGTCCCAAAAGGCACGCCCGGAGGATGTATCGGCAGTGGAGTGGCTCATTGCCCACGAATTGGTATGTGGGAGAGCCACAGAAGACTCTTTGCGGACTTTTCGGCCCGGTGTGTGCAACCGGTTGGATCGAAACACCAGTGGTATCCTGATTGCAGGGGTATCTCTGGCAGGGTTACAGACCATGTCTGCCATGTTAAAAGATCGGACCATGCATAAGTATTATCTTTGTCTGGTGAAAGGGAAAGTGGCAAAAAAGAGACGGATCAGCGGTTATCTGACCAAAGACCAGTCTGCCAATCAGGTAAAAATTACGAAACAGCCGGTGAACGGGCAGTCACAGCAGATTGAGACAGAATATGAACCGGTGGCAGGCAATGACAAGGTGACTTTATTGAAGGTATTGCTCATTACCGGACGATCTCATCAGATTCGTGCCCATCTGGCATCAGAAGGGCATCCATTGATCGGGGATCCCCGATATGGCAGTCAAAAAGTGAACCGGTATTATGAGAAGCAGTACGGGTTGCATACCCAGCTGCTGCATTCTTATCGGTTGGAACTGCCTGTATTGGAGGGGAAACTGGCTTATTTAAGCGGACAGGTATTTGAAGCGGAACTGCCTTCAGCGTTTCAAAAGGTGCTGAAAGGAGAAGGGTTATGGCAACATGGAAAACCAGAGGGTTGAGAGGTTCTACGTTAGAAGATTTGATCAACCACACCAATGAACAGTACCGGAACCAAAAGCTGGCACTGATTCAGAAGATTCCCACTCCCATCAAGCCCATTGAGATGGAGAAAACCAGCAGGCGGATTACCCTGGCCTATTTTGAACAGAAGAGTACGGTAGACTATATTGGCAATGTGCAGGGCATTCCGGTGTGTTTTGATGCCAAGGAATCTGCAGTGGATACCTTTCCTTTGCAGAATATCCATTCTCATCAGATTGCATTTATGGAGGAATGGGAAGAACAGGGAGGGATTGCTTTTATCCTGTTGTATTACACTCATCGAAACGAAGTGTATTACATTCCCTTTCGGGACATTCAGAGGTTCTGGCAGCGCAGCCAGGAGGGGGGACGGAAGAGTTTTCGGTTTGAGGAAATCAATCTGTCTTATCAGGTGGAGCTGAAAAGCGGTGTGTATATCCAGTATCTGGAAGCCATTCAGAAAGATCTGGACCAGCGGGAAGCGTAGGAGAATATGGGATGTGTGGAAAAATGCAGGTGGAGCATACTGAACCATACAGAAATACAGGGCAGAAAAACTGAGTGAAATACCGAATTGGAACGAGTCTGGAATTTGGATGAGAAAGTGGTTGACAAACGGGTATTTATTTCATATAATAATGTCCTCTGCTAATTTGGTAACATGGTAGCAGACTAAAGTAAAAAGAAATGGAGAACAAAACATGAGTCAGAAAAAGTTACTGCATACACCAGACGGTGTAAGAGATTTGTATTACAATGAATATGCCAAAAAGGCGGCGGTGTCTCATCATATTCATCAGGTTCTGAAACTGTATGGGTATCGTGACATTCAGACTCCTACCTTTGAGTTTTTTGATATATTCAGTCAGGATAAGGGCAGTGTGGCGGCAAAGGATATGTACAAGTTTGTAGACCGTGATGGCAATACGCTGGTACTGCGTCCGGACATTACCCCTTCCATTGCCCGCTGTACATCCAAGTATTTTATGGAAGAAGACATGCCGGTTCGTCTGTCTTACTGTGGAGAGGTCTTCCAGAACAATTCCGGTTACAGAGGACAGCTAAAGGAGCAGACACAGATTGGAGGCGAGCTGGTAGGAGATGCCACTTCTGATGCAGATGCAGAGATGATCGCCATGCTGATTGACTGTCTGCTGGCAGCCGGTCTGCAGAATTTTCAGGTGGAAGTGGGACACATTGGATTTTACAATGGTCTCATCGAGGAATCCGGTCTGGAAGAGGACGAACAGGAACAGGTTCGTGATCTGATTGCCAATAAAAATTATTTTGCATTAGAGGAACTGTTGCGGGAGAAGGAAATGTCCCAGGAAGTGAAGGAAGCCTTCATTCAGCTGCCAAAACTGTTTGGCACCATTTCCCAGATTCAGGCGGCAAAGGATATCACATCCAATCCGGTATGCTTACAGGCCATTGCCTACTTAGAGGAATTGTATGAAATCGTACAGCAGTATGGCTTAGAGGAATATATTACCTTTGATCTGGGTATGCTGGGCAATTTCAAATATTATACAGGCATCATTTTCAATGCCTATACCTATGATACCGGTGCGCCCATTGCGGCAGGGGGCCGTTATGACAGACTGATCCGCCAGTATGGCAAGGATACCGCCAGCATCGGATTTGGCATTCGCTTAGACAGTCTGCTGACTGCTATGAACCGCCAGAAGATTGCCATTGACACAGACATCATCGGTACCATCCTGCTGTATGACAGAAAGCAGAAGGCACTGGCGATTCGGTTGGCAGGAAAGCTTCGCAAGGATGGCAGCAGTTTGCAGATGATGAAGAAATATTATGAAAAGAGCATCGAAGACTACATTGCTTATGCCAATCGGAGCTTCATTGGAGAAATTCTTTACATAGACGAAACCGGCGAGACCGTGCAGGTGATCCAGTGTGGCAGCGGAGCGTCCAGAGTAGAGAAAATAGACGCATATCTGAAATAGAGAAAATACAGAACCATATTGTCTATTTAAGTGAAGAAATGAGGAGCAACATGAGATATATTACAATTGCACTGCCAAAGGGCAGACTTGCCAAAAAGGTCATGAAGATGCTGGAACAGACCGGCATTACCTGTGAGGAAATGAAGGATGAGCAGTCCAGAAAACTGATTTTTGTCAATGAAGAATTGAAGCTGAAATTCTTTCTGGCAAAGGCAACAGATGTGCCGACTTATGTAGAGTATGGGGCGGCAGATATCGGTGTAGTAGGCAAAGATACCATTATGGAAGAAGGCAGAAAGCTGTATGAAGTGGTAGATTTGGGCATCGGCAAATGCCGCATGTGTGTAGCAGGTCCTGCCAGTGCCAGAGAATTGCTGCAGAATCATGAGATGATCCGTGTGGCAACCAAGTATCCCAATATTGCAAAGAATTACTTCTATAATACCAAGCACCAGACCGTAGAAATCATCAAGCTGAACGGTTCCATTGAGCTGGCACCGATTGTGGGCTTGTCTGAGGTCATTGTGGATATCGTAGAGACCGGTACCACATTAAAGGAAAATGGTCTGGAAGTACTAGAGGAAGTTTGCCCGTTGTCTGCCCGTATGGTAGTCAATCAGGTCAGTATGAAGATGGAGAACCAGCGGATTAACCAGCTGATCGAAAGCCTGAAGAGCGTATTATAAATAAGCAGGAGGAAGAATTGTATGGAGATTATTAAATTGGATGAATCCAGCAAGCAGAATTTGCTGGCAGATTTGTTGAAGCGTGACCCTAACAATTACGGAGAGTATATGGGGAAGGTACAGAAGATTGTAGATGATGTAAAAGACAGAGGGGATGCCGCTTTGTTTGGCTATACAAAGGAGTTTGACAAGGCAGAGATCAATCCGGACAATATTCGTGTCACAGAGGATGAGATTGCAGAGGCAATGACCCAGGTAGACCCGGAGTTGATTGCAGTGATGAAGAAGTCTTTGAAAAATATCCGTGCTTTTCACGAATTACAGAAGCGCAAGAGCTGGTTTGAAAGCAGACCGGATGGCACCATCTTAGGACAGAAGATTACGCCATTAGAGAGTGTAGGTGTGTATGTACCAGGCGGCAAGGCAGCATATCCTTCTTCTGTATTGATGAACATCATTCCGGCAGAGGTGGCAGGCGTAGAGCGGATCGTGATGGTGACTCCTCCTGGCAAGGATGGTAAAGTGAATCCGGTGACATTGACTGCTGCACACTTAGCAGGTGCCACAGAGGTGTATAAGGTAGGCGGTGCCCAGGCCATTGCGGCTCTGGCGTTTGGAACAGAATCTGTGCCGAAGGTGAATAAGATCGTAGGACCAGGCAATATTTATGTGGCACTGGCGAAGAAGTCTGTCTATGGACATGTGAGCATTGACAGCATTGCAGGACCAAGTGAGATCATGGTAGTGGCAGATGAAAGTGCCAATCCGCACTTTGTGGCAGCAGACCTGCTGTCTCAGGCGGAGCATGACGAACTGGCCAGCGCCATTCTGGTGACCACCAGCATGGAACTGGCAGAACAGGTATCTGCGGAAGTAGACCAGTTCCTGCCCCGACTGTCCCGTCGTGAGATTCTGGAAAAGTCTCTGGCCAATTATGGTAGAATCCTTGTAGTAGATTCCATGGAAGAAGCCATTCGCACGGCAAATGAGATTGCACCAGAACACTTAGAGCTGCTGACGAAGAATCCATTTGAAGTGATGACCAAGATTCGCAATGCCGGTGCCATCTTCTTAGGCGACTATAGTTCAGAGCCTCTTGGCGATTACTTTGCAGGACCAAACCATGTCCTGCCTACCAATGGCACTGCCAAGTTCTTCTCCCCGTTGAATGTAGATGATTACATCAAGAAATCCAGTATCATCTATTATTCCAAAGAAGCATTGGAAGCGGCACATGAAGATATCATCAAATTTGCGGAATCGGAGTATCTGACTGCACATGCCAATTCCATTCGTGTCAGATTTGAAGACTGACAGAATGTGTGATGTTCACACTGTGGCAGGATGGGTTTTGTAATCAGAAATCAACAAACATCTCCTTGTATATCCTATGGGGCGAGGAGGTGTTTTGTTATA
>JAFTGN010000106.1 GCA_017457865.1 Lachnospiraceae bacterium
TACGTATGATTCTACATTGAATGATTTGAATGTAGAGCGTCAAAAATTAATCATTCAGAAAAAGGAAGCCACACTGGAAACGTTGAATAAAGAACTGCAAAAGTATCAGAGTTATCGTCCGGGACAGGTCATTCCCTATTCCGAATATCCGGGAGTAGGTGCTTTGTTGAGTCAGGCATCTGAGCCGGAATATACAGCACGCTTGTCTGGATTTTCCATTACAGACAGCATTGCATGGTTAGGGGCTGTGTTTACACGGGATACGACAGCAGAGGAGTCAAGCACAGAAGAAAACAGCAGCCGGTCCGAAACAGAAACCGAGGAACCAGAGACGAAAGAACCGGAAACCAAGGCACCGGAGACCACTGTGCCGGAAACCACTGCGCCTGCTACAACAGCACCAGAGGAAACCATTGACCCCAGGAAAGACTATCCAAAGCGTCTGGGTGGAAAGGGAACTGCGGATAGTCCATACCGCTATCGGTGGGATCAGGAATATGAGATAGATCGCTCTTTTGTCACATATGTGTTGAATGGAAAGTCAGATGCAAATGTAGTATTTGAAGTATACCAGCAGGAATCCCAGAAGAATCCAAGCTTCTCCTGGGCTATGACCTTCCATAAAGATGGTTCGTATACTTATGGCAGTGTGAAAATTGGCAAGGATGTGTATGATGCCATGAAGGATCAGGAAACAGAACCACAGTCAGATACACCAAATGAAAGTATAGATGTGAACAATGGCAATGACAACAACGGCAGTGCCATTAATGATGGTGAAAACAATGGAAGTGTCATCAATGATGGTGAAAACAATGGAAGTGTCATTAACGATGGAAACAACAACTGGTTTGACTGGAATGACAGCAACAATGACGGCCCGTTGGTAGATTCTGTGACATTGACAGCAGAGGATATTGCCAAATTCGTCAGTGCAAAGCAGCAGGAAATTCAAACTACCCAGCTGGAGCTGCGTCAGGCAAAGCTGGAACTGGAGAAAATGGAAGCAGAGTTAAACAATGATAAGGTGATCAGCACCATGGATGGTGTAGTAACCATGGTCAATGATCTGGAAACTGCTTCTATAGATTCTTCTGAAGCCTTTCTGAAAGTTTCTGCAGGTGGCGGTTACTATGTGACTTGTTATGCAGGGGAACTGGATTTGGAAGACATTCAGGTAGGGCAGACCGTAGATGTGTTCGCCTATAATTCCGGTGAGATGTGTGAAGGTGTTATAAAAGAGATTTCCCAATATCCTGCCGAGCAGATGAATTATTATTATTCTGGTAATACCAATGTATCCTATTATCCATACGAAATTTTCATTGACGACAGTGTGACGCTGGAAAATGGTGAATCCGTATCGGTTACCAGACGAGATACACAGACAGAAACCAAAGGCTTTTATCTGTACAATATGTTCATCCGTACAGAAAACGGAACGAGCTATGTGTATAAGCAGGCGGAAGACGGTGCGCTGACCAAGCAGATTGTTCGGACAGGAGCTTCTCTCTGGGGCAGTTATACCCAGATTTTAAGTGGAATCACACCAGATGATTATCTGGCATTCCCATATGGCAGCAATGTCAAAGAGGGGGCATCTACAGAACTAAAAGAAATAAACGAACTATATGGATATTAATGGAGGGAGCATATGTTTGAAAATATTGCATTGGCCTTTCAGGGCATTATTGGTCATAAGCTTCGTTCCTTTCTGACGATGCTTGGTATTATCATTGGAATTGCTTCCATCATTTCCATTGTATCTACCATCAAGGGAACAAATGAGCAGATCAAGCAGAATTTAATCGGTTCCGGCAATAATTCCGTTGTCGTACAATTGAATCAAGGTGGTTATGAGTACGAAATGGCATATGAGTCATTGCCGGAGGGAGTACCTGTGATTACAGAAGACGTACGGCAGGAAATCGAAGATCTGGAAGAAGTGGAATGTGCATCATTGTTTTTGAGCAGACGGTACACCAATGATACAGTCTTTCATCAGAAAAACGCTTACAATGGTTCTTTATACGGGATAGATGAGAACTATTTTGATGTATATGGATACTATATACAGATAGGACGAAACTTCACAGAGGAAGATTTTGCACGGTTTCGTAAGGTCGCTATCTTAGACAGTACCGCAGCCAAAGCATTGTTTCCTACCGGCAATCCAGTGGGACAGGTAGTGGAAATTTACGGAGAGCCATTTACCATCATCGGTCAGATGGATCAGTCTTCTGCCTTTGAGCCGGTCATCAACAGTGTCAATGATTACTGGACTTATAACAGCAATGACAATGGTGGACAGATTTTTGTGCCTTCTTCTGTCTGGGGGATTATTTATCGGTATGATGAGCCACAGTCTGTGGCAGTTCGTGCTGCCAGTACAGATGATATGACAAAAGCCGGTAAAAACACGGCAGATATCTTAAATGCAAGATTGACGGTAGACAATGACAGTGATTTGGCATATAAGAGCAATGATCTGTTAGAAGAAGCAAAGCA
>JAFTGN010000012.1 GCA_017457865.1 Lachnospiraceae bacterium
GTCATACGCCAGACATGTTTTAACATAAAGCGCCCCATTCGAGTTGTGCCAAGCATCATGCCATCATAGAAGCTGTGCGCATTACCCAAACCCTTATAGGCGGATTTAATCTCATCTTTTCTGTTCATATCTTCTCTTCATCTCCTTACCTGGCTATCCATGCTATCATCTGCACCAGAATTCCCACCAGAACGCATACCGGCACTCCGATCACCATTCCTTTTAGACTTCCTATGGCATGAAATTTATAATCCTTATAGGAGCGGATCAAATCCTCGCTTCCGGGGATGATAATCCGCTTGCTATGGCACACCCAAATCCAGTCGATCACAAAACAATCGTACCAGTCAATAATCAGCCATATGATGTAAGATACAAAAACGCCTGATCAATCTGATTTCTCCTGCCAAGCGTTACGCCAATGGTAAACAAAATAAGTATAATAGCTGTTTCAATGATGATTATCGTTATACTCATGGTTTCATCTGCCCTCGGCCAAACCACCTTCTCGTACCTGCAAAAGCAGGTATATAAACCACACGATCATCCCGGCATTCATACTGAATGTATCCAACCCGTTTACAAACGCACTCGCAGGGAACACAAATTTAAATATTGAAAACACGCACATCCATACAACAGAAGTAAACAACACAGCGGTTCTTTTGCAGACAGTCTTGCCTCTTACGATATCCACAATCTCTGACAAAGCTTCTGTTTTCAAGTGATCCATACCCCAATCCGCCATCTTTGCATGGCCGGAATTCATGCCCTTTATCATCATCTTTCCGAGAAAGCCCTCCGGTTTTCTCCTTTAGCTACTTTAAAGCTTTGAAATACTCCTGGCGGACCGCCTTCGCTTCCGGCACAAACTCCATTACACCCCAACAGTGCATCATGCCTTCTCCGATATGCGTGTTAAGCTGCACTCCGTACTTTTTACAGGCCGCCTGCATATCTTTCAGATAGGCAATCATCACTTCTTCCGTCCCATAGAAAATGTCCATCGGCGGGAAACCGGTCAAATCGAACAGGATGGGACTGAGCAGATACGCCTCGTCTCCCATTGCCAGCACGGGAGCAATATTGTCAAAAAATCGCGGCGGTATCATGACATCTGCGTTCTTCCGCTTTTCCATCTCCGCTTTCTGGTCCTCGCTTGGCGGCACCTGCAACCCCGGAGATTGAAGCACCAGCTTGCCCGGAAGTGGGGCAGGCAGATTTTCATGCCGGATATACATGCACAGAGAAAGCGCCTGTCCACCGCCGGAGGATGTGCCGAAGAACCGCACATTTTGCGCATCATGTTTTTTCAGGATTTTCTCGTATATGCGGTATGTGCTCTGCAGCGTTTCCACCAGACGGTGTTCCGGTGCCATCGGATAAAGCGGAAACCAGACTTCCGCATTTGCATTCTTCGCAATCTGCCCACACAGGATTAGGTCACCCGGATTGGGCGGGAGGATATATCCGCCGCCAAACAGATACAGCACTGCGTTTTGGGGAAATTTTCCTTTCTCTCTCACAACATAGCAGACCGTTCCGCTGATATCCTTTGTCTCCACAACAAAGTCAGGCTCCAGCTTCTTGCACGGAACCTTCAACGGCTTCTTGTGTTTTTCCTTATACTTTGCCAGCAGCTTTTCAAAGTCCTCGCCCTGTTTATCCAGCATCTTATTAACACCGATTACTTTAAATAGCATCCTGACCATCTTGTAGCGTATGCTTGGCATATATTCCCTCATCTTCTGTCCACCAAGATATTAATGACCATCTCTATCGCGCCTGGTACCATCCTTCCAGAAAGTCAAGAGCTTCCTTCATGCTGTCTTCCCTCGCTTTGTTACAAGCATCCTGATCCGCATATTCAGCCTGTAAGATTTTCTTCATGGATTTCAAATACTCCGGGCTGGCGGAAAGGTCTCCGCACAAAAGGTGACTGCCATTTTCATACACGGCCGCCTTGTACCTATAAGGATATCCTGCTTCTTTCAGAATCTTCTCCATCCTCGGCACAGCCTCGTCCGAAGGCCAGCAATCATCGTAACCAGGGCATTGCATCAGGAAATCGGCATGCATGTTTTCTACCTTGATACGTGCTTTCTCTGTCTGCACATTCTCCTCATAGCAACCACGAAGCATACGCCGCATCCCGTACTTTTTGGAAAACGCTGTCCTGAATAAAACGCTGATGATGTTTCTATGTAAGGTAACAGTCGGATCATACGGCAGCGGCTTGCCCCTGAACGAGAAAGTAGATTCATTCAGAGCCTTCGTTCCCTTAAATGCCTCAGTCGTATAGTCAAACGGCGAGGCCGCAATAACGAGGCTTATATCCGGCAAAAGGGAAGCCGCCGTAATCGCAAACTTGGCCCCTGCAGATATTCCGTATGCACCGATTTTTTCAAACCCCGCATCCTTTAATGTCGTGATTGCTCTCTCCGCATATTCCACAGGAGCAAGAACCGGGTCTTTCGGCAGTCCGTCCCATCCTGCAAATGCCACAAGCAGTCTGTTCCATCCCGCTTTTCCAAGAAATTCGGAGCCTTTTCGAGTAAGCTCATAGTCCGCACCCGAACCTGGGAAGACGAGCAGTGCCTTTCCGTCATGTCCTTCAGCCGGATGCCAGTAACCTACGAAGCCGTCTTGTTCTATCGTGTACCTTTCTTTCATGCCTGCCTCCTTGCCACCAAATGAAGCCGGAACTTCTTTTGCTTTTCCAGTCTGGCAACAGTAAGTCCCGCTGTTTCAGTAAATTCACTGATCTTCTTCGTTGTATAGCACCTTACATCTCCGTGCCCTACAAGATTTGCAATCGGCATTTCAATATGATTCATCAACCACACCATAAACCCGGAAGAAGTATAGTCGCGCAGAATCAAGACACCACCTGGGCGAAGCACTCTTGCCACACCGTTAAAGAACTTCTGTGGATTCGGATAGTGGTGAAAGCTGTTGGCGCAGATGACCGCATCAAAGCTTGCATCTTCAAACGGCAAATTTTCGCTATCACCGACAATAAATGAAGTATTCGGCAAGAACTTTTCATTTGCTGTCTCTATCATCTTCGGCGTCAGATCTAACCCCGTAAAATGCTTGTCCGGGTATTCCTGCGTCAGCAATTCAATCATCGGTCCTGTACCGCAACCCACATCCAGCAAATTCTCAAATTTAACCTTTCTCAGTTCCTCTAAAATCCGAGGATAGTCATCCTTGCACATCTCATAAATGCCTGCGTGACCACTGTCATAAATCTCTGCGGCCTTCGTAAATTCCTTGATGGATAACGCCTTATATTGCTCTGTGTTCATTATCATCCTCCTCCGATTCCTCACTGTCCTTCAGGCTAAAGCATCTTCTCTACCCCTTCATACTTTGTCCTTTTGCAAAAGCCATAAACTGCACCTCAATCAGAAGAACAATGATCCCTGACCTCATTGTCTCTGATAACGCCTAAATAACAGCCAAGCAAACACGCTGCAAAGTATTCCGCCTGCTGCCATGAACCATATGTAAAGCAGATCTTGCACTTGGTAAATCGTGCCGCATATCAGTATGATGACACCGATTACCACTCCTGTAATACCACCTAATGTCAGTGCGCCGAAGCCTCTCATCAAGCGAATTCGCGGTAATACCCTGTCGAGTTTATGTATACGCTCACCCACCAGCTCCACAATCCCGACCAGCATAAGTAATGCAGGGATAACGGCAACAACTGCCAGTTGAAACATCGTCTCATGTTCCATATATGCGGGCATTTTTACGAAGGAGAGAATCAGTCCAACAAAATACAGAATCCAACCGACATTCCCCGGCAGATCATAGGCGATCCACCTCACGTCAGAAATGTTGCTTTCGTAAACGGCATCTTTGTAAGAAACCCCTGGAATACAGCGATTGACTCTGCGACAATACAACACATACTCGTCCCCATATCGCTCCGCAAGCCATATCTCTTCCGTTTTCTTCATTAATACAGTCATAAAAAGCCAATAAAGGAACGGCAGAATAAACGTTAGCACATTACCGTTTATGAAAAGAATTCCTGAAAACAAGAGCATAAACGCCGAATAGATCGGATTTCTGACGATAGCGTAAGCGCCGCTTGTCACCAGCCTGTTTTCTATGATTCCATCATCCACCTTGTCTTTCAGCACAGCCTTGACCCATAAGGATATCCCGAATAGTGCAAAAGCTGCCCCAAGGATGATAAATAGAAGCCGTCCCCACGCCGGGCAAACAGCAGGAATTACTCCACTCCTGTCCATTAAAACAGCAAGGGCGGAAAACGCCCCTATGATAAACACGTAGAGCGGGCCCACCCCGAACTTTGGAAGATGCCTGCTATCCCTGTTATATTTAAACTCGCTCTGTTTTTTCTCTTCCCACAATGTAGTCACCTCAATATCAATGTTAGCTTTAGCTAACCAATATCTCAAAAAATATACCGCATACACGGCAGCATATCCGATCCAGTATCGCAAGATTCACAGGCTGATCCCGGCGTATCTTTGTCATCGTGCTCGGTGCAACCTCCGCCACTCTTTGCAGCTTTACACAGCTCACTTTCTGGTCTGTTAGTGTTTTTCATAACTTGTTATAGGATACCGACATCTGACTCTCCTCCTGTAATTCTCGTTAGTTATCTCTAACTATAATAACACATATAATCTCAAATGTCAATGGTTTGTCGCAAGTTTTACGAACATTTACAAAGCGTTCATTTTCGAGATGTTGTCATTTCCTCTGTTGCTGTTGTCACACTCGACCACAGTGTTGCCATACCGCTGATGGCAGTCAGACATAAAAAAGAGACGCCGAAGAATCTCCCCTCAGTAATGTAAAAAAATCCCCTCTGTCAGGATCATATTATTGTTTCATAATCACCGCTACTGCACAAGGCATTCTTCCTTCCACAATATCATATTTCACATTGTCGTACCCGGCATCTGCAAAAAACTCCTGATATGATTCCATATCAAACTGACGCTGAAAATTTGCGCCTGCCTTTTCCAGTAACCTTACCGCTTTTCGATTGACTCCATCCGCATCATTGATGTATGTTGGAATGATGATCTTACCACCTGGTTTACAAACTCTCTCCAATTCTTTTACGGCAGCATAAGGTTCCGCCAATAAATGAATTACATTTCCTGCTACCACTTTGTCAAATCGATGATCCCCACAGTTTAACTGTGTCAGATCCGCACGTTTTATTGTTACATTAGGATAACTTCTGCAATTTTTCTTTGCCTGCCGTAACATCCCATCAGAAAAATCTGTTGCAATAAGCTGCTTGCATCTTGGTGCAATCCATTTGCTGATTGCACCTGTGCCACAAGCACATTCTAATACAATATCTTCCGGTTCTATTTCTTCTGCCACTCTTTTTCCAAGACCTTTATATACTTTGCTATTATATACCGTTTCAAAAAAATCATAAAACCCGGATACCGTATTCCAAAACATACATCTTCTCCTTATGAAAAATGAGATCACATTTTTATTGTGATTTTATTGTACAAACGAAAAGCATTCGTCAAAAAATCTTTTACTCTTTACGTGATGCTTCCTTCCCATTACTCGTTTCGCCATCTTTTATGTATCGAACAAACGCCCCAATCAACAATATATAACATATGGTCTTCGGAAGCATCAGCATGCCAAGGATGGGCAATATCCCTGCCCCCACTGCCACTGGAATGTAAAACAGAAACGAAAGGGTCACATAAAGCCAGACATCACGAAATGCCCTGATTTCTTTTCGTTTTTGAAAATAAAACATCACGATCAATGCCCCAAGCATCACAAAAGGAATATTGCGCAGTGTTCCCCACAAAACAGAACTTTCATTTTCTAACCAGCGGTTCTGCGGTAACAGACATACCATCACCCGAACCGTTGCCAGGATGTAAATGAGGCAATCCCGCCTGGCATTTCTGTCCACATGATACAGCTTCAAATAAAGCATGTACAGGCACACATAAAAGATCGTCATGGTAATGGATGTGATGCACTTGCCCATTCCTAACCATGAGTTAAAGTCTGCCTCTACAAAATAATTCAGTACACGAGGAACCAAATGAAAGGCATCTCCGATACCAAGAATCAGCACACTACTTCCCATGAGTCGCCCTTTTGTGTCTGTCCGTTTTTTCAGGATATATATCCCAGAAACAATGGCAATCCATAAATACAAAATATCAAATGCGCTTTCTCCATATCTCATAAGCATTTCCTCCTGCATCTATCCTTTCAATTGTAAAGTCCAAGTTAATCGATCACCCATGCAATCCTCTTGACTGTCGATCCATATCTTCCACCACGATATCATAGATTTCCCCCAGAGAAGCGCAGTATTCCAGCACCTTCCACGGCTCATTGGTATGGAAATGAATCTTAATCAATTCTTCATCACCTACCGCCAGCAGGCAATCTCCCTTGAAATGCTCCGTGATATAATCGTTGATTTCATCCTCATCCAGATTTTCCCCTTCAATCAGCAGCTGTGTGTCGTATTTAAATTCTAACATATCTTATTTTCCTTTCAGATTCATACTTTGCAATTTTTTTATTTCTTATTTGCGCAAGTGACGTTACACCAATCTATCTTCACCGATGCCATTCTACTCCTTTTACTTCAATTGGAATCCCATTTTTCTCATAAAATAAAACAAGTTCACACAGTTTACATCAAATTGTCTTGCGATATCTGGAATCTTTGGTTTTCCACTGGGGGTTGATATTTTTCCGGCTCCTGTTTCAAATGTCACGATTTTATAACCGTATACACTTGCAGTTGCAATCAACCAAGGATCTGCGATACTTACATTTGACCACATTCTTAATGCCTTATCTGTATATAGAGGACTATCTTGAACATATTTTAGAACCTGCGCATATTTTTGCACAATTTGTATATCTCGTTTGTCAATTACATTTAAATCATGTATTTCCTCTAACCATACAGTCAACTCATCATTTCCCTTTAGGATTTCATCTTTTACTACATCCAACACTGCCACTGAATGACATGCTAGCTTTGGTTTCATCTGCTTCCAAAATCCCGGCGCCAAATCGAACGGATAATAATTCTGATATGGAGTCATAAAACTGTTAGAATCCAACAAAAATTTTTCTTCTATCACTCTGCACCTCCTATTTTATCCAGAAGCGTTGCAAATGTCTTACGATTCGTATTCGTCAACCGATAGACTTCTGTATAAGAGGTCTTCCCTTCTTTCGCACTATTTGCCAAAGCCAGTACAAATCGACGATCCAATCGGCTTCCCACCGTTCTATAAAAGTCCCCACCTTTTGTTTCTTTTTTCTTCTCTCTCCACTCACGATTTTGTTTGATTAAAAAGGAAACAATAGAGTCATACTCAGATTTCGTGATTTTATGGTGATCAAATGCTTTCCGTGCAATCACATATCGACTACATCTAAAAAACTTTGCAATCTTCTCCACCTGATCAATGAGTATATCAAAAGAATCATCCCATTGTGCCAGGAATAATTGATTCGGCACCAATAATTCTGCTGCAACAGCATTGCATACTTGCTCTATTTTTTGTTCAGAAAATTCTACCCCCATCTGTGTATTATAAAAACTATCTACTCCCAACCAGACGTGTGTCAACTCATGCAGCAAGGAAAATATCTTTCCTGTATTAGAATCACAGGTATTGATAAAAATCAAAGGCACATAGGGGTTTACAAGTGTGAATGCACGAAATTCCTCTACATTCAATTTTCGACGTGTATTATTCCCCACAATACTATTCGTCATCACTAGAATACCAATCATTTCAATATGATTTTTCAAATATTTATATGCAGAAACTGCATTTTCACATTCTGCGAACCAGTTCACTTTCAATGTAAGCTTTTCTCTAACTGCTCTTACTATACGATCAATGGAATACTTCTCGTCTACACTTCCAACAAAAGACAATACTTCCTGCCCATTATCCTTTACATACTCTACCATCCAATTTTGAACATCCATCATCAAATCTAACGTATCTAACAAGTTTCGACTTGGCTCAACCATGCTTAAACTATTTACCGTTCGATATTCTGCAATCGGACACTCTTCTATCGGAGGTTTATCCAAAAAGAAATACCCAAATGGAATATTTGTTTTTTTGCTCACTTCTTCTACTTGATTGAAAGTTGGTGTTTTCTCTCCAGCCTGCCATTTTTTCAATAATTCGAACACAGCTTCAGTAGCAGTTTCCAATGGAATCCTTTGTAAAATCCAACTTATGATTTCAGGTTTTACAGTTACATTCACTCCTGCCATCTCAATCCCCCTTTCATTAAACTATTCGTAACTGTTCAGTACCCTCACAGTTACGGGCAAAAATCCATTCCATATCGACTCCGTCGATGGGATTTTTGCCTGCATAACTCAGGATTTTGCTTCACAAAACCTTCGCGAAATATTGGGTTCTGAATAGTTACAACTATTCTTACAATTCACATATCTATATTTATATTATAGCTGTATGAAGGATGTATTTCAATTCTTTTTTCATATTTTTATGTAAACAACATTCAAAAAGGCATCGGATATTTCACCGATGCCACATTTCAGTATTCTTTCCCTGCGTTCAGAAAGCCACTCGTTCCCATCCTTAATACGCTATGCAATTGGGAAATGCATAATGATCACAAACTGCTCAAGCGCTCACATAAGCGAAAATATCAATTCACTGTTGTCATTTGTTTCTTCCGAATAGGAAAATACACTTCCGTTTCCCAATCTTCCGGCGATAAAGAATCAAACTGCGTCTTGATATAAAGGTCGAACGGTGCTCCTGCGTACTCGTATCCATTTTCAATCATCCATGACACGACAGCACCATATGCCTCGGACAAAGTCGAGTATCCACCATGATGGACAGTCATGGCGCACTCGCACGGTTCCATCACCACATCCGCCTTTTCTTTCTCTTTGATCCCGATGAATACTTCCACATCGGATGATTCGTGATTGAATTCTTCGTCATAATACCTTGCCCCGTTCAGTCCTGTAGGTGTCACCTGCTCCTTCGGCACACGCTCAAAGAGGGTCCCATAGTATTTGCCGAATTCATCTACACCCATGATTGCCCGATTTGTAAGCACATTCATCGCTGGAGAATTCTTAACCTCAACCACATAGCTCTTTTGATAAGTCATAATGTCACCTGTCCTTTCGAATATAGAAATATGTTTCTGAAGCTCGTTCAGGATTATGGCCATCTCCTGTTGTTCGTGCTTCAGTCTCTCCTTCTGCTGCCGCAGCCTGAGTCTGAGCTCATTATGATCCGAAATAGCAAGTATGCTCTGAATCTCATCCAAAGAGAATCCGTAGCGTTTCAGACGCTGAATATAGTTCATCGTGTTAATCTGCTCCAACTGGTAATACCTATAACCAGTTCGGGGATCCACCTCCGCCGGAGCCAGCAGCCCAATCTTGTCATAATGATGGAGTGTCTTTACGCTGACCTGACATATCTTTGAAAATTCCCCAATCTGAAACATTTTCCTCGCCTCCTTTCGTTGTTTTGATTCGAATCTATAGACAGTTTACCTTCTGACCTAAGAGGAGAGTCAATATCTTTTTTCAAAATATTCCATCTCTCAACTCAAAAAGTATTGTCCTTTGGATAAAAATAAAGAATCACCTTTCTTCCTTTGTACTCCTCTAAAGTATGTACGGTTCCATTTTGATCTGGCAAACAAAACTCTGGTGCCTTCATTCCTGTTTCTAACATAACAATCCTCTTTCCTAAATTCAGAAACAGCACCAGATGTTTCACTGGTGCCGCCTTTTATACAAATTTTCTTTTTAAATCTGGTACTTTTGCTTATAATTATCTAATATCTTTTTATATGCACTGCTTTTCAAATCCAGTTCCTGTGAATTTTCAGCATGCATACGATAACTGTCCGCATGCACTTCCATCACAGACTTGATGATCTTAGCACAGCGAGTGGAAATCTGCTCCATATGATTTAGCAATTCGCTAAAACGGGTTCCCTGTTGTAAGGTACAGGTACCTGACTGAAGTCGTTCTACATGCTGTAACTCTGCTTTATTGCAAAGTTTATGTATCAGCACATTCAATACCGCAATATTCCATTCCGCATCCTGCTCATCCTGAATAAACGCACGGATGGTGCGATCCATAATCTCCGCAACTGCTGATTTGATTACATCCAGCGCCTTATTTGCTTCATCAGAGAAAATGATGTTTTCACTCTCATTCTTCTTTGCAATATAGGCAATGTTCATGGCATAATCGGTAATACGCTCAAAATCAGACAAGGTGTGCATATATTTAAATACATCCGCATTCTCTTCCTTCTTCAACTCTCCTCTGGAAAGTCTCATCAAATACGTACCAATGCGATTCTCATACTGGTCTGCAAGCGCCTCATACTGGGTCACCTGCTCCATCTGTTCATCCGAATACTGATTCAACAGATCAAATCCAATCTGCACGCTCTTTTCCGCTGCCTGTGCCATGTCATAAATGGCATTGCGGCTTTCCAAAATGGCAAGGGATGGATAAGGCAGGAAACGCTCTTCCAGTGGAATCGGTTCTATCTTCTGCTTTCCCGTCTGTGGCTTATCCTTTATAATCATACAAGTCAGCTTGTCCACCAATCCGATAAACGGACACAATACCAATACATTGGCAAGTCGGAACAACGTATTCACCATGGCAATGGAAAATGTGTTCATGGTCCGCCCCATAAATGGGAAAGAGAACACCAGATTCAAAAGATAGAACACACTACCACAGATCACCACCCCAAGGACAGATGCCAAAAGGTATACACATGCAGTCCGCTTTCCCTCTGTACTTGCAGCAAGCGCAGACAACAATACCGGAAATGCTGCCCCAATGGAAATCCCCAGCAAAATGGGAAGCGCGGTTGCAAAATCAATGGCACCCGTGGCGGTCAATGCCTGAAGAATACCTACCGCTGCGGAAGCACTCTGTAACACACAGGCAAACAAAATACCTGCCAGAATACCCAAAAACGGATTGGCGAACATCGTTAGAATACCAACGAATGCCTGACTTTCAGACAATGGTGCCACGGAAGAACTCATGGTATTGATGCCCACCATCAACACCACAAATCCCAACATGATACTGCCGATATTGGTATATCGCTTTGAGAAGGTACGAAATAAAATACCCACAAGTGCGATCACACCTGTAATCGTTGTGGTAGAAAACAGTGCCGTCCAGCTGCCACTGCCCTGTATTTCCGACATGGCGATGACCCATCCTGTAATACTGGTTCCCAAAATCGAACCGAGAATAATGCCGATCGACTGCCGAAACTTCATCATTCCAGAGTTTACAAAACCCACTGTCATCACAGAAGTCGCTGATGATGACTGAATAATAGCCGTCACACCTGTTCCCAAAAGAATCCCACGAATTGGCGTGCTGGTCAGTTTCGCCAGAAGGAGCTCCAGTCGATTACCTGCCACTCTTTTCAATCCGTCACCCATCAGTGACATACCAAACATGAACAGAGCTATACCACAAAACAGGCTAAATAAGTTTGAAATATCCATGCCGGGTTATCCCCCTTATCCCACATATTCTTCTTATATTTGTCATCATCTATCCAAGATACAATTGATGTATCGGCTGATGATTGCTTTGTCTGTATTCAAGCACAACATAATCTGTCAAAAACAATGCCTGAACCGACAAGATTAGACTATCACAGATTCTTTCTGGTGTCAATACCCGAACTCACAAACCACGAAGCCAATCCGTCAGTGGTTCATGTATTCGTTTTTGAAAAAAACTCACAACTAATCCAGTACATAGTGCTGCAATGATAGTTCCTTCCCTTGTACCCACTATCCGAACCGGAAAGAAAATCAAGGACAAAATCACAGCCAGCACCACACAGCTGACATCAAATCCAATCTTCACATTTCCAAAAATCAGATTCGTTTTGTCTGCAATGGCTTTTACAAAGGCTTCACCGGAATTCATCACTACATTGGCAATGACAGAAAGGGAAATACCAAATCCCAAAATGCCTGTTCCAAGAAGTACCAGCAAAATCCGGACGATATATCCGTCATTAGGCACAAATCCAGCAATCCATACCCCAAAATCTGTAAACCATCCAAACAGGACGGACAAAGGAATCTGTAACAGCTGAATCCATTGGAAGTCCTTTCGCAGCACCACGATCTGTCCCACAATCATCAGACAATTCCATAAAAACAGCCATGTTCCAAAACTCAGCGCTGGAAAACGGATACTGACAATATTTGCCACAGAGGAAATGGGAGTCACACCCAGTTCTCCTCTTTTGGTCACAGCAATGCCAATACCGGAAATAAACAAACTGATAATCAGTAATACATAGCGCATGATTAGTTCTTTTTTGTTTTTTATGTTACGCATCATTTCTCCTTTAGTTTAACAGCCATGTGCTCACCCGACTACAACTCTATTGCTTCCAGATCATCCGGTACATACAGATTTCCAGTGTAATATTGTTTCCCTTCTTCCATATAAAGAGCCTTCCGATTTTTGATATTTTTATCTTCTGTATGATACAAAATCAGATTCTGCACCCCAAGCGTTTCTGCCAGCTCACATGCATCTTTCACAGTGGAATGATGCTTCTCATATGGTTTAAACTGTTCTGCCTGTCCATACAGGCAGAATGCCTCATGAAGCAGCCATTTGCTGCCTTTCGCATACTGCTCTTCTCTCTCATTGTATGGTTCGTCTCCACAGCAGGTCAGTTTGCTTCCGTTTCCCAGTTCCATAGAAAAGCCAAATTGCTTTGCCTTTGTGGAACCAATGTCAAAAAAGGTCACCTTTCTTCCATTGATCACACGGCTTTCTCCATCTTCCACCGTCACCAGATGGAGTCTGTCATCCAGAAATCGGGTTTCCTTTCCGGAAAGCAGTTTCCCAGCCAGATCCCGTATCAGTTCAATCACTTCTTCATGGGCGTATATATTTGCCTCTCCCTCATATGTTCCACGGCTCATTCCCTGAGAAATGACCCGTACCATCCAGATAATGCCCAGCAGATGGTCGATATGCTTGTGGGTCACAAAGATTTCCCGTATCTGCATCCAATCAAAACCGCCACGCTTTAACTGCTGCAGGATGGTATTGCCACCACCGCCATCTACCATAAAATACTGTCTTTCGTCCTCTATCACAAAACAGGTGTTATAGCATTCTGTCACAACTGCATTGCCTGTTCCAAGCATAGTCAATTTCATACCAGTTCCTCCATTTCAATCTTCACATATACAAAAAACTGCACTCTCTGCCCTCAAGTAACCACCGTTACTATGATAACAGAAAGTGCAGTGTGATTCAATCATAGATTATTCCATCACGCCGATGCTTTTGATGGAATCAATCCGCAGGAGTTTGTCCTGGGTCTTTTTTCTGTTTTCCAAATGTACCAGAACCCATCTGTCATCGCAGTCTGCAATGGTTACCGTTCCCGTACTTTCACTTTGGAACACATCCATATCTTCTTCATCATCATAAAAATCCAGTTTGACATTCTTTCCAATGTATTCCCGGATGTGCTCTCTCAGATTTTGCCTTTCTGCAACCGATTCTCCGTTGCTGTTGCTGCCACTGCGCAGTTCTCTTTCCAATTGTTGGACACGGCTGCGCAATGAAAACACACTGAGAAATGCAAAAAATCCCAACATAGACCACATCATGGTTAATGTTTCCATCATCTCACCTCACTTCCTGCAAGAAGATCAATAGAAAGAACAGAGGACAATGCCACCAGTTTTTCCATGGTTCCTTTTTTTGTATTCACGCTCACTTTGATCCAGTTGCCGTCAAAACAAAGAACGGTACATTCCTCATCAAACAAGTCATAATCCTCTTCTTCCTCATAAAATGAAAACTTCACTGTCTTTCCATTGATACTTTGCAGCAGCCTGGAGACAGCAGTATTTTTCTGAGGTGTGGATGCCGTCTGCTCCTGCCCATCCTCTGCATCATCCCTTAGAAGATAATCACAGGTCACATGTAAAATAGAAGCCAGACTTGTGATTTTCTCCACATCCGGCAGGACAGTGCCTGCTTCCCAGCGTGAAACTGTTTGCCGTGTCACATGCATCCTTTCTGCTAGTTCAATCTGGGTAATTCCCAGTTCTTTTCTCTTTTGTGCAAGTTTCATTCCCAGTTGCATGATCCAAAACCCCTTTCGTATATTCACTCATGAATATACAGCCCGGTTCCCTTTTTGGCAAGAACTTTTCATGTGCATTTTGTCACACGGCAGTTTACATGGTGTGTATTCAGTCCCCCTTTTTTCTATTTCCTCATCCTATCTCTCGAAGTCGCTCCACCACACTGTGTTTTACGGTCTGGCCATAAAGGGCTGACGGGATTGCCCAACCCAGAACCAGAAAGATTGGGATGGACAGCAAAACTGGCAGAATTGTGAAATGAGGACGAAAGAACCAAAACATAGACTCCATTGCATTGCTCACCAGCGGGTTTAACAGAAGTGATAATAAAGCGGCTAAGCCACTTGCACCCGCAGTATAAATCACGCCCTCCAGTATCAACATTGTTCGTAACTGTTGATTGGTCATACCAACTGCCTGAAGAACTGCAAATTCTCTTTTCCGTGACAAAATGCCTGTCATAATCCCATTAAAGAAATTCAGTACACCAATCACTCCTATAACCCCGCAAAGCAGACCTCCCACCAGAAGAAACATTTTCTGAAAACCTTCAAAATCTTTTCTCAGTGTATCCTTACTTTCATACATCAGATTGGGATCATGAGAAGTAAATTCTGCCAAATATTGCTCCGCTGCCAGTTCAGCCTCCTGATCCGATGTATCAAACAAATAAAACATTGGAATAAGCGTTTGTCCACTGTCTTCCCTCATTTTTTCTACCGGAAGGATGAGATCGTAGCCAAATGTTCCATATCGAAAGCCCATGGAATACGGTCTTAATACATAAGCAACGACCGTGTATTCTACATCTTTTCCATCTGCAATGAAATACTGCAAATATTCAGCTGGTGTCGTATCATCACAAGGCTCCCCTGTCCGGCTGTCGATAAAATCAGCATCATTTACATATGTTATCGTAAGCTTATCTCCTATGGCCGGGTACATATCCTGGTGAATCGGATTTCCATAGTCATCTACCGAAATCACCACAGCAATATTATGTGCATCTGTATCATTTAGCGCATACAGATCTCCATCCAGCACCGTCAGTTTTTCAAACAAACTGTCATCAAGACCTTCGATCAATGCATTTTCTGCCATAAGCGCTCCCCGCTTTGGCGTATAGTTCCATTCTTTTTTTTGATCTTCCTCTGAAAGATATCCTTCCCTTCCTGACAGCCACGCTTCTTCCGTCATCCACGCCTGTGGCACATCATATCCATGTCCGGCAATGGTATATCCGCTTCCTGAAAGCGTTTGATCTGTATGTTCTTTGATGTCATAGATCACATTTTCAGGAAGATATTCCTGAATTCCCTGCTCATAGCGAAAATAGTGACTGCTGCTGACAATGAAATCTCCGCTGATTTGTTTTTGAAGATATTTGTCCATATCAAATCCGCCCACAAAGGTATAAAGAAGATTGAGCAACACAACCGCAAATGCAAGAGAAACAATGACAATGCCAGTCTTTCCAGGATTACGGCACAAATTGGCAAGTGCCATTTGTCTGATTCCGGCTCCCTGTGTTTTGCGATTTTTTTTCTTTCCTTCTGTCTGCTCTGTATACTTTGTTGCCTCAACAGGAGACACTTTTGCTGCCAGTCTGCCGGGTCTTTTGCAGGAAATCAGCACTGTGAACAAAGTCAGGAAAGTCGCTATGACGAACATCAACGGAGAGGTTGCAATCGCTGTCCTTGTCATGGTTTCATTGATGCTTTTCACGACAAACGGTGACAAAGCCGCCCCAATGCCAAAACCTGCCAGCAAACCAATTGGAATTCCAATGACACTCAGTGATAACGCCTGCCATCTTATGATTCTACGCAGCTGTCTGGGTGTTACCCCGATTGTCTTTAAAAGGCCGTAATACCGTATATCGCTGCTGACAGAAATCTGAAAAATATTGTAGATGATCAGATATCCGGTAAATACGATTACCACAAGAATCAGAACCATTCCGATCAGCGTTTCCATATCAATGTGCTCCCCAATCTGTTCCGTAGTATATCCCCAGTTTACGCCGATGCGGGCAGCATTTTCTGCATCACGGTCTTCCCATGTATAGCCTAAGTCCAGATCCACCTGTTCCATCTGGCTGCGTATCCCTATGTCAGATGCCATCATGACACTCAAATCCACCTTAAATGGATTCATTCCTTCTTCCATCCCTCTTGCCTCAATTTCATCCGCATAGTCCCTGGAGATATTGATATAATGAACAGGTATGATATCGTCATGCTCCCAGTATCCAACCAAAATGAATGTATCCGTTTCCTCAAAAGACACCTGCCCTTTATCGCCCACCTCATAGGAAAGTTTGATCTCTTTGTTCAATGCCGGTTCCACACCCAGAAGGGCAAGAGCTTCCGTATCCATAGAGATTTCCCTGCCGCTTTGTGGCATTCTTCCGACAGTGGGCGTGGCATAACTCCAGCGAGTACAATTTTCATCCATATAACTCACTTCAGCAGGTTTCTTTGCAAAAGCGCCTTCGCTGATCATCCCGATTACTCTTCTCTCTCCCACCTGCCTGACTTTTGGATGGGCTGCAATGGCTTCTATTTGTTCTTCTGTCACGTCCTTAAATGATCCGTGACTATACCCACCGATCTGACGAAACGTATAGGTCTGGTAACTGGAATTGATAGATAATGCTACAGTAAATAAAGCAGTGAAGAGCATTGCAGTCAAGGCAATCGCAACAATGGCAATGCTATTTCTCTTTCGGGATGCACCTAGGGAACGTAGCGATAGTTTTCTAATACAAGCTCTGTTTTTAACATTCATGGACAGCACCTCCGTTTTCTTTCGAGATGATACAACCATCTTCAATACGGATGATCCGGTCTGCCATCTGTGCAATCTCTTCATTATGCGTAATCATGACAATCGTCTGTACAAACTTCTGACTGGTCACTTTCAACAGGCTTAATACATCCTGACTTGTTTTGGAATCCAAATTTCCAGTTGGTTCATCCGCCAGAATGATTGCAGGGGCAGCGGCAAGTGCCCGGGCGATTGCTACACGCTGCTGCTGTCCGCCGGACAGTTGATTGGGCAGGGCCTCTTTCTTTGCGCCAAGTCCCAGCGTATGGATAATCTGGTCTACGAATTCCTGATTGATCTTTCCTCCGTCCAGTTCTATGGGAAGCACTATGTTTTCATAAACATTCAAAACAGGTACTAGATTATATGCCTGAAACACAAAGCCAATCTTCCTGCGACGAAAGATTGTCAACGCTTCATCCTTCAGGGTGAAGATATTCTTTCCATCTACAATCACATTGCCACTGGTTGGGCGATCCAATCCCCCAAGCATATGGAGTAGTGTGGATTTTCCACTGCCGGACGTTCCCACCACAGCAACAAACTCTCCTTTCTCCACGGACAAGTTCACGCCATCCAATGCACGAACCGTATTTTCCCCTGTGCCATAGAATTTTTTCAGATTGATTGCCTGCAATATACCACTCATTGTGTCTACCTCCCCATCACTTTTTATCTGATAAGCACATTATCTCATAGGATTCTTACCACATTCTTTCAGAGGGGCAATGAAATCTAACAGTTTTGAAAGAATTCTTATTTGGGGAGAAATACAGAAAATGTGGATCCATTCCCACAGACAGACGTTACCTTGATATAGCCATTCTCTGCCGCTATGATTTCCCTGGCAAGGTATAATCCCACACCCACACCTTCCTGATCACCTGACCCTTCCCCGCGATAGAAACGACCAAATATCTGTGCCTGCTCCTTTTCAGCGATTCCGACTCCTGTATCTTGAATATCAATCCGTACAAATAGTTCATATGCCGTCACGGACAATGTTACTTTGCCAAAATCCGTATATTTGATGGCATTCTCCACGATGTTGCCGATCGCTTCCGCTGTCCACTTAGGGTCGAATACCGCAGAGATAGCAGTCGGTATCCATTCCAGTATCAGTCCCTTTTGCGCTGCTTTGGGAAGCATTTCATCATATACATCCTGGAGCATGACCGATATCGATTCTTTACGAGGATTCAACTTGAGAATTCCATTTTCAAGCCGGGAAAGTTTTACCAGCGAATCAATCAGGAATCGAAGTTTCTCTATCTGCTTATGAACGGCTTCCACATTACTCCTCTGGTCATCTGTTAAGCTGGATTCTTCCAGAAGTTCGCTGTATAAGAGAAGATTTGCAATGGGGGTTTTTGTCTGATGGGAGATATCTGAAATCAGGGTTTTGATCTTATCCCGTTCCTGTGCCGCCGCTTTTGCAGAAACGGCAGAGGAACTGAGGTAATGGGCAAATTCAGTTTCCAGCCTGGACAATCGGCTTTCATCGAAATCTTTTTCCGAAAAGCCATCGCCCATTGCTGCCTGCAGCATCCGTCCAATGGAATCCATGGTTCTTTTCATTTGCACATGCTCTCTGATTGCCAAAACGCCCACTACTACTGCTGCCAGAATGACAGCGGTTATTATCCAGTTATCCATTCTTCTTCACCCAGGTATATCCAACACCATAAACTGTTTTGATATATTCTTGTGCGCCAAGTTTATCACGCAGACGTTTTACTGTCACAGACAATGCATTCTCATCCACATATTCGGAACCATCTGTCCAGACACGGTCTACCAATTCCCCACGGCTCATTGTAACCCCTGCATTTTTGACTAGCAAGCGAAGTAATTTTTGTTCCGTTTTGCTTAGTTCTACCGCTTCATCATTTACAGAATAGACCATATGTGCAAAATCAAACTTGAAATGATCAATCTGTACCTGGTCATCCCCTTGTAACAAGGTTACTTTTCGCAACTGGGTATTTACCCTTGCACGAAGCACAGACAAAGAAAATGGTTTGGTAATATAATCATCTGCCCCAAGTTCCAAGCCATTGACAATATCCATATCTGTGTCATTTGCTGTAATGAGTATCACCGGCATAGACGGCATATCCCGCTTCAGCTCTTTCAAAAGTTCAAGTCCGTTTCCATCCGGAAGATTGATATCAAGCAGAACCAAAGACGGATATCCCAAAAGCAGCTGTTCCCTTGCCTCTGTCATATTCTGGCAGGATACGATATGTCTTTCTTCACTCCTTAACGCCTTGCATAAACCCTGATTCAGACTGCTATCGTCTTCCACGATTATCAGTTGTTCCATTTCGATGACTCCCCTTCTGGTTTTGTTCTTGCATTAGACAATTGCGAACTTCTTTGAACAGAGCAAAAACAGCCTGTACATCAAACCAAAATCTGCTCCATTCCTATTTTTTGCGGCACAAGACCACATTTTTCATA
>JAFTGN010000107.1 GCA_017457865.1 Lachnospiraceae bacterium
ATGAGCAATGTCTCCTTTGGTATGAGGTGGTTTGGCGATTACATTATACCACAAAAAGGGAGGTCATTGCTCATTTTTTTGCAGACTCCCTGAAAATCAAGGTTTCAGAACAAAAAATGAGGTAGTGACTTGACACTACCTTGTGTTTCAAAAGGGGAAAGAGATGAAATCAGTGGAGATCGGATTTCATGATTACCATTTTCTGCATCTAACGGGAATTCGAACCAATTTAAAGGCAAAGCAGTTTTATTCTGCCTGTTTGAACAGAAAGATTTCGCCTCGTGATATAGCATTGGATGCAAAAGGAAATGCTCAGAGAAAACTTGCCGTATTGCCATATCTTCATGAACTTTTATATCAAAACTGTATGATTGGAGACTTTATTCAAAGTGGGATTCAGATTAAGGCAGATTATTTTGTAGGAAACACAAGAGCAGTATTGAGTGTGGGATTTCGATATGGAAGCGGCACAAAGGCAGTCGATATACCGGTGACTCTTTACAAAGAAGATGTGAGACGACAGGTTCGTCCGGTTTGTAAGGTGGTGGCAATTTTTGTAAAGGGGTTGCAGGAAGAACAGTATGCAGAGCATACATATTGGTCTAAGGGACAGGATTATGACACTCTGCATTTTCAGGGAGAGGAAAAGTGGAGTCGAAAGAAGTTGGATGTGGAAAATCATGGGATCACTGAAGATTGGGAAGCTCCTGAAACCTGAAAATTTTTCAAAAAGTTCTTTCTTTTTAGCAGGGATTGTGTTATAGTTGTATATTGCAGGTGCGTATGCATTTTATTAGGAGGCAGTGAAGTAGAACTGCCATGCGTCATGCAGCTGCCATAAAAGCAGGACATCGGATGAAAAGTATGCGATGAGGATAATGGAGGATGAACATGAGCGCAAAAATTGAAAGTCTGGAGAAGAGCGTAGCCAAGTTGACCATAGAAGTTGCTTCTGATGCATTTGAAGCAGCAGTGCAGAAGGTATATCTGAAGCAGAGAAGCAAGATTCAGCTGCCAGGTTTCCGTAAGGGAAAGGCACCGAGAATGATGATCGAGAAGATCTATGGTGAAGGCATCTTCTATGAGGATGCAGTGAATGAGGTACTGCCGCAGGCATATGCAGAGGCCATCGAGGAGACAGGTATTGAGCCAACCAGCAGACCGGAGATTGATATCTTACAGGTAGGCAAGGGCAAGGATCTGATCATTTCTGCTGTAGTTGCAGTAAAGCCGGTTGTCACATTGGGACAGTATAAGGACTTGGAGTACACTCAGGAGCCTCTGGAAGTGACTGAGGAAGAGGTAGAAGAAGAATTAAAGCGCATTCAGGAGCAGAACGCCCGTATGGTTACAGTAGAAGACAGACCGGTACAGGATGGCGATACGGTTGTGATCGACTTTGAGGGATTCCAGGATGGTGTTGCATTTGAAGGTGGCAAGGGCGAGAACTATGAACTGGTGATTGGTTCTCACTCCTTCATTGATACATTTGAAGAGCAGTTGATCGGCAAGACAACCGGGGAAGAGACAGAAGTGAATGTGACATTCCCGGAAGAATATCAGGCAGAAGAACTGGCTGGTAAGCCTGCACTGTTCAAGGTAAAGATTAATACAATTAAATATAAGGAGCTGCCAGAGCTGGATGATGACTTCGCTGGTGATGTATCTGATTATGATACATTTGCAGAGTACAGAGAGAGCGTAAAGGCTGGTCTGTTAGAGAAGAAGGAGACTGCAGCAGCAGAAGAAAAGAAGAACGCACTGGTAGAAGCAGCAGTTGCCAATGCAACCATGGACGTTGCAGATGCAATGGTTGCAGATGAGGCAGAGCGTATGGTAGATAACTTTGCACAGAGAATTGCACAGCAGGGCATTTCCTTTGAGCAGTATTTAGAGTATACCGGAAGCAAGAAAGAAGATATGATCGAGCAGGCAAAGCCGGAGGCGTTGAAGAACATTCGTACCAGCGCTGTATTAGAGGCAGTTGCAGCAGCAGAAGCGTTGGAAGCAACTGAGGAAGAGTTAGAGAACGAGTTTACACAGATGGCAGCAATGTATCAGATGCCGGTTGAGGATATTAAAAAATATCTGGGCAGCCAGTCTGAGGCAATCAAGAGTGACATCGTAATCAGAAAGGCAGCAGACCTGATCGCAGACAGCGCAAAATAATCAGTCCGTCATCAGTCATATACTAGACGGTTTTTCAGGATGCCGTGTAAACGGCATCCTTTTCGCAATGAGGGAGACTTTCTTTTTACAAACAAGTGAATTTTCGTAAACAGGAATCAAAAAAGGAGGGTATCAATATGGCATTAGTACCTTATGTAATCGAGCAGACCAGTCATGGGGAGCGTTCTTATGACATTTATTCCAGACTGTTAAAGGAGCGTATCATTTTTCTGGGTGAGGAAGTCAATGAGACAACTGCCAGCGTGATCGTGGCAGAACTGTTATTTTTGGAGTCAGAGGACCCGAATAAAGACATCCATCTGTATATCAACAGTCCGGGAGGAGTTGTGACAGCAGGCATGGCAATTTATGATACCATGCAGTATATCAAATGTGATGTGTCTACCATTTGTATCGGTATGGCAGCCAGCATGGGCGCATTTCTGCTTGCAGGCGGTGCCAAGGGCAAGCGTTATGCGCTGCCAAATGCAGAGATCATGATCCATCAGCCATCCGGTGGTGCGCAGGGGCAGGCAACCGATATTAAGATTGTGGCAGACCGTATCATTGAGACACGGAAGAAGTTGAATGAGATTCTGGCAGCCAATACCGGTCAGCCGTTAGAGGTGATCGCAGCGGATACAGAGCGGGATCACTACTTATCTGCAGAAGAAGCAAAGGCATATGGATTGATTGATGATGTGATCACCAGAGCATGATTGTTGGAATAGAAGTGAAGAAGTGACACCTGCTTCGAAGCGGGATACTTTGGAATAGAGGGGAAGGGAGCGAAGATGGCTGGAAAGAACGATGAATATCGCTGTTCCTTCTGCGGCAAATCGGCCAATCAGGTGAGAAAGCTGATCGCAGGCAATAAAGGGACGTATATTTGTGATTCCTGTGTGGACTTGTGTGTCGACATCATGGAAGAAGAACTGGATGAGATTGAAAGAAGCGAATTGGAGATCAATTTGCTCAAACCCAGGGAAATCAAAGCCTATCTGGATGACTATGTAGTGGGACAGGAGGCCGCCAAAAAAGTACTGTCTGTAGCAGTGTACAATCACTACAAAAAGATTCTCTATGGAGGGAAGTCAGATGTAGAGATTCAAAAAAGTAATATTCTGATGCTGGGTCCTACCGGTTCCGGTAAGACCTTTCTGGCACAGTCTCTGGCAAAAATGTTAAATGTACCGTTTGCCATTGCAGATGCCACCACGCTGACAGAGGCGGGTTATGTGGGAGAGGATGTAGAGAACATCCTGTTGAAACTGATTCAGGCAGCAGATTATGATGTAGACCGGGCCCAGTATGGAATCGTATATATTGATGAGATTGATAAGATTACCAAGAAATCAGAGAATGTATCCATCACCAGAGACGTGTCCGGTGAGGGGGTACAGCAGGCCCTGTTAAAAATTCTGGAGGGGACCGTGGCAAGTGTACCGCCTCAGGGTGGGCGGAAGCATCCCCACCAGGAACTGATTCAAATTGACACCACCAACATTCTGTTCATCTGTGGCGGCGCATTTGATGGACTGGAAAAAATTGTCAGCAATCGGGTAGGCGGTGACAAGTCTATGGGGTTTGGCGCAGACGTGAAGACCAAGATTGAAGACAGTGCCAACATTGGAGAACTGCTGAAACAGGTGATGCCACAGGATCTGACCAAATTTGGCCTGATTCCGGAGTTGATCGGCAGATTGCCGGTGACCGTTGCTCTGGATTATCTGGATAAGGACGCATTGATTCGGATTCTGACAGAACCGAAAAATGCCATTACCAAGCAGTATGCCAGCCTGTTTGACATGGATGGCGTAGAACTGAAGTTCACAGAAGATGCTTTGGAAGCAGTGGCAAATCTGGCACAGGAGAGAAAGACAGGAGCCAGAGGCTTGCGTGCCATCTTAGAGCAGGCCATGACAGAATGGATGTATCAGATTCCGTCTGATGATACCATCGGAACCTGTACTGTGACCAAGGAAACCGTTCTGGGAACCGGTGAGCCTGTTCTGACCTATCGTGAGGTGACAGAAGAGTCTCTGCGGAAGGAGCGAGCCAGAAAGTTTAAAAAGAATACAGTAGAATCCGTTTAGGAAAACTCATAAAAGGCTGTGCAGGAACCCATTTTTTGTGCAGCCTTTTTCTGCCAGGTATCTGCAAAATCCTTTTGCCGGTGTGTTGGATGCCTGGGAAAGGGAGGTACGATGATCAAAACAACAAAAAAAGCCGGAATTCTGGCATTGCGCGGCCTGACTGTGCTGCCGGGAATGAAGATGCAGCTTGATATCAGCAGAGAGAAATCCGTGGCTGTGGCAAAGCGGGGCTTTATGCATGGTCAGCTGGTATTTTTGGTATCCCAGAGAGACCCGGGAACAGATGATCCGGGTGTAGCTGATCTGTATCAGTATGGTACGCTTGCCAAAGTAGAGCAGATCACACGGATGAATGATAAAGTATACAAAGTTCTGATTGAGGGAATCAGCAGAGGGTATTTGGCGGAGTTGAGTCAGGAAACACCTTATTTAAGCGGCATGATTGACATCCTGGAGGATGAAGCGCCAGAGGAAGAAGGCGTGCTGCAACAAAAGGCATTGATCCGAATGCTGGGAGAGTCTGTGCAGCAGTATTTAAAAGTAGAGCCTGCTGCGCCCAGAGAACTTTCCAAAGTGATCTATGAGGGAGAGCAGATGACGCTGGCACAGTGTACAGACTATATTATGGCAAATGTGCAGGCATCTCCTCGGGTGTGTCAGGAATATCTGGAACTGGACGAAGTCATTGAAAGAGGGGCTTATGTAGAGCAATTTTTACAAAATGAAATTCAGGTATTGCAGATCAAAGCAGAGTTCATGGACAGCGTGAAACAGCGTATTGACAAAGACCAGAAAGAATATGTACTGCGCCAGCAGCAGCGGATGATCAATGAGGAGCTGGGGCAGGATACCCAGAGCGAAGTAGATGAATATGCAGAGCAGACAGAACAGCTGGATGCACCGGATGCAGTGAAGGAAAAACTGCGCAAGGAAATCCGTAAGCTGCGCCAGCAGCCACAGAACAGCCCGGAGACAGCGCTGCTGCAAAATTACATTGAGTCCGTGCTGGAAATGCCCTGGAATAAAAAAGATGAAGAGGTCATTGACCTGAAAAAGGTACGGGAAGTGCTGGACAGAGATCACTATGGTCTGGAAAAGATCAAAGACAGGATTCTGGAATATCTGGCAGTGCGGAAACTGACCGGCAAGGGAGACAGTCCGATTCTCTGTCTGGTGGGGCCGGCAGGTACCGGAAAAACTTCCATTGCCCATTCTGTGGCGGAAGCGCTGGGACGAAAGTATGTCCGGATCAGTCTGGGCGGAGTACGGGATGAGGCTGACATCAGAGGGCATCGAAAGACTTATATTGGTGCCATGATGGGGCGGATTGCCAATGCCATCCGGCAGGCAGGGGTCAGCAACCCATTGATCTTGTTGGATGAAATTGACAAAATGGGGGATGATTACAGAGGAGATCCTTCTGCGGCATTGCTGGAAGTGTTGGACAGTGAACAGAATCGTGCCTTCCGGGATCATTTTCTGGAACTGGATATGGATTTGTCGGAAGTATTGTTCATTGCCACAGCCAACGATGACTATGGTATCTCTACGCCATTGTATGACCGTATGGATGTGATCTATCTGGAAGGATACTCTGCCAATGAGAAGTTCCATATCGCAAAAGATCATCTGTTAGAGAAGCAGTTACAGCGCAATGGACTGACACCGGAGCAGCTGCATATCTCTGATGAGGTGCTGCGGATTCTCATCCGTGGATATGTGAAAGAGCCGGGCGTCCGTGGATTGGAGCGCAAGATCGGGGATCTGTGCCGAAAGGCAGCCAGGGAACTGCTGGAGCAGGGAACAGAGGTGGTTTCCATCGATACCCTGGAAGATGTGAAAAAGAAGCTAGGGCGTATGCCATATGAGGATATGGAGCCGGAGAAGGAACCTCAGGTGGGAATTGTCAATGGACTGGCATGGACCAGCGTAGGCGGTGTGCGGATGCCTATCGAGGTAAATCTGATCCCGGGCAAAGGCGATCTGACCCTTACCGGTCAGATCGGCAATGTGATGCAGGAGTCAGCAAAAATCGGCTTTTCCTTCCTGCAATCCAGACAGGAAGAGTTTGGCATCGACATGAATCTGCTGGGACAGTCTACCATACATATCCACATTCCGGAGGGAGCCGTACCAAAGGATGGTCCGTCTGCCGGAATCAGTATGACCACTGCGATGCTGTCTGCCCTGACCGGACGGAAGGTACGTCAGGATGCGGCTATGACAGGAGAGATTACGCTGAGAGGACATGTGCTGCCCATCGGTGGTCTGAAGGAAAAACTGCTGGCAGCCCAGACAGAAGGGATGAAGCTGGTGTTGATTCCTGCGAAAAATGCCCCTATGTTAGAAGAGATCTCCGAGGAGATCAAAGCCGGTATGGAAATCCGTCTGGTCAGCGAGTATGCACAGGTAGCAGAAGCAGTACTGCTTCTGCCAGAGGAGAGTGAAGAACCGGAGCAGGAGGCAGGAGAAGGCACAGAACAGACCACAGAATGTACCATCACACAAGGCGCAGAGCAGGAAGTTGCGGCAGCCAGAGTCGATACAGAAGAAACTGCGGGTAACAGGGAATATGTGACAGAAGTGCCGGCAGAGCCAGAGGAATAACAGGGGGAGTCTATGATTATCAAAAATGTGAATCTGGAAACCGTGTGCGGTATCACCAGTACACTGCCGGAAAATACTATGCCGGAGTTTGCCTTTGCCGGAAAGTCCAATGTAGGGAAGTCTTCTCTCATCAATGCGCTGATGAACCGGAAGGCATATGCCAGAACCTCGTCCCAGCCGGGAAAGACCCAGACCATCAATTTTTATAACATCAATGATGCGTTGTATTATGTGGATCTGCCGGGGTATGGCTATGCCAATGCCTCTGTAGAGGTAAAGGCAAAATGGGGCAAGATGATCGAGCGGTATCTGCACCAGTCTCAAATGCTCTGCTGTGTCTTTCTTCTCATTGATATCCGGCATGATCCGTCTGCCAATGACAGACTCATGTATGACTGGATCGTGGAGCAGGGATATACACCAGTGATCATTGCCACCAAGCTGGACAAACTGAAACGCAGTCAGGTGGCAAAGCATGTGAAGGCAGTTCGTCAGGGGCTGGATCTGCCAAAGGACGGGATCTTGATTCCCTTTTCCGCAGAAACCAAGGACGGCAGAGAGGAAATCTGGCAGCTGATAGAGACAATGGCAGGGATGGTAAATACCACATGAAAGTATGGGGAATCGATTGCTTCCGAGTGGCGTTCGTCGATTCATGCTTCTTTTAATACCGTCTGGCAGTTGGGACGGCTGGTTACGGCAGGAGAAAAAGAATACTTGCAGGTGTAACTTTTGGAAATTCTGCATATGATAAGTGCATATGAAAAGGAGGAACGATATGAAGAAAAACAAGATCAGAGCATTGGCGCTGGTGTTATCCGGTGCGATGTTGTTTGGAGGATGCGGCATTTGGGAGAAGTATAAGCAGTTAGGCGATATGGAGGCAAAGCTGTCTTCTCTGGAGGCAGAAAACAATGGGGCGGAATCTGTATCTGCCACAACTGCAGAGTCTGGTGGGCATGACACCTACACCAAAGAGACAGACGAGGAGTCCGCACAGGAAACAGAGAAAACGGAAGAAACAGATGCGACGGAAGACCAGCTGGCAGCGCGGGAACAGTTTGACGCGGTGTGTGATGAATTTTTGACGAAAAGCCTGCAAAGTGCCGGAATCAATGTTCATGATCTGGCAGAACATCCGGAAGAGTATGGCGTGACCATTACGGATTATGTGCTGTATGACCATTCTGAAGATGAAGATGACATAGAAGACGATACCATTACCTGGTTTGCAGACCAGATCAAGGATTTTGCAGTGGAAGATCTGACCATGCAGCAGCAGATTTTGTACGATAAGGTGATGTATGAGAAGGAAATCAATGACAAGTATGCGGACGTAACAGTATTTGATACCCAGTTGTCTACCAACAAAGGCTTACTCAACAATTTGTCCATTTTGTTCTATGAATACCGCTTCTTAGAGGAGAAGGACGTAGAGGAGTATTTGAAGTATTTGCAGGATGTACCGGCAAGTCTGGATGATCTGGTGGAATGGGCGCAGGAATCCATTGACGATGGATATGCCCCCACAGATGACATGCTGCAGACCAACATTGATGTGCTGGAGCAGCTTTGTGAGAAGGACAACAATCCGCTGTTAGACGGTTTTGTAGAGAAGTTAGAGGCATCCGGTCTGTTTGATGCTGAGCAGATTGAAACGTATCAGAAAGAAAATGAACAGATTGTAGAAGATACACTGGTACCGGCATTTGAGAAGACCAAAAAGACTCTGGAAGACTGGATTGGCAAGATGCCGGAATTGAAGGGGCTGTGCCAGTATGAAGGCGGAGATGAGTATTACGATTATCTGGTAGAGATGTATACCGGTTCCGGTATGAATGCAGAGGAATTGAATGCGTATCTGACAGAAAGTATGGATGACTATGTGGAAGCGATGTATTCTATTTTATATAGTGACATGTCTGTATTAAACAGTTACATCAATGATGATTATGATTTCCCATATGAGGATCCGCAGAAAATTTTAGAGGAGCTGGCTTCCCATGCAGCAGAAGAATTTCCGGATATGGCAGATCCGGGGGCGACGGTGTCCTATCTGCCAAAAGTCATGGAAATTGACGGTGTACTGGCATATTATGTAACACCTCAGATTGATGTGGATGCCACCAATGTGGTCAGATTAAATGGCTCTGCATTGAATCAGATGTCTGGTTTGTATTCCACGCTGGGGCATGAATCTTATCCGGGGCATCTGTTTGCTTATAACTATATCAAGCAGCAAAATGCCCATCCGGCCAATCAGATTTTCAGTTATTTAGGTTACGGGGAAGGCTGGGCAGAGTTTGCCAGCAGCGTTTCCATGAACTGGTGGGGACTGGATGACAATCTGGTGAAGTTATTGCAGATTGATGAGATCAGTGGGCAGATTCTCAGCGGTATCATTGACACTGGTGTCAATGGTCTGGGCTGGGGTGTAGATGAGGTGGCAGACGCACTGGAAGAGTATTATGGAATGGATGCCACGTCCAGCGAGACCAAAGAAGCGGCACAGGAGTATTATGATTTTGTGACAGACACACCGGGTGTGATTTTGTCTTATTCCGCAGGTCATCTGCAGGTTATCGATCTGCGCAACAAGGTAAAGGAAGCAATGGGCAGTGCCTACACTGCCAAGGCGTTTTATGAAGCGTTCTTAAATGTAGGGGAGACTCCGTTCTATCTGACAGAGAAATATGTGATGCAGCAGATTGAAAAATAGAGACGGTGAACGTGCGAAACCGTGACGGATCACGATCACGGTTTTGCAATGAAAGAAAAGGGATCATACAAGAAAGAAAAGAGAAGAAGTTATGCCATTTGAATCAGAGATCATCAAACGTAGAACATTTGCGATTATATCCCACCCGGATGCGGGTAAGACCACATTGACAGAGAAGTTTCTTTTGTATGGTGGTGCCATCAACCAGGCGGGTTCCGTCAAAGCCAGAAAAGCAGCAAAGCACGCCGTGTCCGACTGGATGGAGATTGAAAAACAGAGAGGTATTTCGGTGACTTCTTCCGTCATGCAGTTTTTCTATGACGGATATTGTATCAACATTCTGGATACACCGGGACATCAGGATTTCTCTGAGGATACCTATCGAACCCTGATGGCGGCAGATTCCGCTGTCATGGTCATTGATGCATCCAAGGGTGTGGAGGCACAGACCATCAAGTTGTTTAAAGTTTGTACCATGCGCCACATTCCCATTTTTACTTTTATCAACAAGATGGACAGAGAAGCCAATGATCCGTTTGAACTAATGGATGACATTGAATCGGTGCTGGGCATTCGCACTTGTCCGGTGAACTGGCCCATCGGCTCCGGCAAGAGTTTTAAGGGGGTGTATGACCGTACCACCAACAATATCACCACCTTTACCGCTGCAGAGGCAGGGGCCAGGGAAGTGGCATATCAGGAAGTTGCATTAGAGTATGCCCAGGATTTGTTAGATGATCTGGCATATGAGAAGTTACAGGAAGACATCGAACTGTTGGATGGTGCCTGTGATCCCTTTGACCAGGAACGGGTCAGTAAGGGAGAGTTGTCTCCAGTGTTCTTTGGTTCCGCACTGACCAACTTTGGCGTAGAGAACTTCTTACAGCACTTTTTACAGATGACCACATCTCCACTGCCACGTCTTTCTGACGAAGGGATTGTGGACCCTATGGAAGAGGAGGATTTCTCGGCGTTTGTATTTAAGATACAGGCCAATATGAACAAGGCACACAGAGACCGGATTGCCTTTATGCGGATTTGTTCCGGCAAATATGTGCCGGGCATGGAAGTGAATCATGTACAGGGCGGCAAGAAGATCAAGCTGGCACAGTCCCAGCAGTTGATGGCACAGGAGCGCAAGATCGTGGAAGAAGCTTACGCTGGTGACATCATTGGTGTATTTGATCCGGGTATTTTTGCCATCGGAGATACCATCTGTGCCCCAAACCGGAAGTTTGCCTTTGAGGGCATTCCTACGTTTGCACCGGAGCATTTTGCCAGAGTCCGTCAGATCGACACTATGAAACGGAAGCAGTTTGTCAAGGGCATCAACCAGATTGCCTTAGAGGGTGCCATCCAGATCTTCCAGGAGTTCAACACTGGCATGGAAGAGATTATCGTAGGCGTGGTCGGTGTGCTGCAGTTTGATGTATTGCAGTTCCGTCTCCGCAGTGAGTACAATGTGGAGATTCGCTTGGACCAGCTGCCCTATGAACATATCCGCTGGATTGAAAATGCGGAGGAAGTAGATGTGAACACCATTTCCGGTACGTCTGACATGAAGAAGATCAAGGATTTGAAAGGAAATCCATTGCTGTTGTTTGTCAACAGCTGGAGTGTAGGTATGGTACAGGAGCGCAATCCGAAGCTGAAGCTGTCAGAGTTTGGAAGGGATTGAGCGTAAATCATTCGAGAGAAAAACAGAAAGAGGCAGTCAATTGACAGGCAACTATGAGTTGGCTGTCCTTTTTTGATGCAATTGGGAAGCAGCATATTGAAAAGGGATTGTTGACTCAGAGAGTACACCAGTCCCTTTGCCTGTGCAAAGACCGTAGAAAATTGTGTCAGTATCGTGTATAATGGGATAGAAATGCAATCACAGGAGACAACGTACATCGATGTCCAAACGGGATTGACATTACCAAGCGTATGAACGATAGATTGGACTGGAGAAGCCATGCAGTTATTTCAAAGTGAACCGATTTCCCGCCACATCACCCGTATAAGGGGAGCGGCAGGAGAGATTATGTACTTGATAGAAGGAACAAAAGAGAGTGTATTGGTAGACACCGGATGTGGATTTGGAGATTTGAAAGGGTATCTGGCACAGCTGACCAACAGAGAAGTGACGGTTTTGCTGACACATGGACATGTGGATCATGCCATGGGAGCCGGTGCGTTTGCAAATGTCTACATGAATCCAGATGACTTGGAACTGTATGCCTACCATACAGGGGAGGAATTTATAGAAAAAGGTTTGAAACCTTTTGTAGGGGAGGCTTTGTTTGCCCGGTTGAAGCCAACACTGCGTCACACCCGCCCATCGTTTTTTTTGCCGTTGTTAGATGGGATGGTATTTTCGCTGGGAGATGTGACACTGGAGGTATACGATGCAAAAGGACATTCCAAAGGTTCCGTTGCCATTTTGGTGGTGGAGGAGCGGATGTTGATCATCGGAGATGCCTGCACCGCCAATACATTGTTGTATGCGGAGGGAACACTGCCTGTAGAAGCGTATCTGCATTCCCTGGAAGGATTGCAGGAAAAGACAAAAGGGCGCTATGACCGGATGCTCTTTTCCCATGGGTCTGGAGAAAGTATTCCGGGATTTATTGAGTCCGGGATTGCACTGTGCAGGGAGATTTTAGCAGGGACAGATGATGCGGTACCGTATGTATTTTTGGGGGATCCTGCCTTTGTGGGAAAGGCACGGGATCAGCGGTTGAAACGATACGATGGAGGGCTGGCCAATATTGTATACCGGAAAGAGCAGATTTGGTTAAGTCAGAAAAAAATTACCTTTTGATGAAAAAATAAGAACCCAATTTCTATATCAGTCTAAACGGGATGTGATACAATAGATGGAGAAAGGAAAAAAAGAAACATGCAGAAATTTTCAGAACAGAGATTTACGGGAGAACGTGCGTTATTTCACAGTCGGGATTTGGAGATTTCTTACTCTATTTTTGCGGATGGGGAATCTCCCTTAAAAGAAAGCCGTGACATTGCATTGGAACACGTATCCTTTCAGTGGAAATATCCATTATGGTATTGTGAAAATATCAAAGTAGAAGATTGTACTTTTGCAGAGATGGCAAGAGCCGGTATCTGGTATACCGATCACATTCAGGTGCGAAACACCCTGTATGAAGCACCAAAAGGCTTTCGGAGGGTGAATGATCTGCTGTTGGAGCAGGTGGATCTGCCCCATGCGGCAGAAACCCTGTGGCATTGTAAAGATGTGACCCTGCGGCATGTGGCAGCAAAGGGAGATTACTTTGCTATGAATTGTGAAAATATGAAATTAGACGATTTTCGACTGGTGGGCAATTACTGTTTTGACGGATGCAGAAATGTGGAAGTGCACCATGCGAAGATGCTGTCCAAAGATGCCTTTTGGAATTGCGAGAATGTGACAGTCTATGATTCCTACATTTGCGGAGAGTATCTGGGATGGAACTCCAAACATGTGACCTTTGTCAACTGTACCATTGAGAGTTTGCAGGGCATGTGTTATATGGATCATGTGGTCATGAAAAATTGCAGATTGCTTAATACCACCCTGGCATTTGAATATTCCACTGTAGAGGCGGAAATCATCAGTAAGATTGACAGCATCACCAATCCGTCAGGTGGCGTCATTCGGGCAAAGGAGATTGAGGAGCAGATCATGAATCCGGAGCTGGTGGATTTGAGCAAGACGTTGATCGTGACAGAAGCAGATAGCAAACGAATTTAAAACTTCTTAGGCGATTGCGAAACTATGATACCGAACGCTTTTCATCAAAATTTTTATTTGAAAAACACGCTCTCGCTTCGGTTTCATGCAACGGTACTAATATTTTTTATCGCTTATTGCTCAAAAAATAAAGTACCGGCATTCCACAGAGTTTTTCAATGAAAAAATTTCCGATGTACAAGCTGGTTTGCTCAAGGAGTTTCGCAATTGCCTATTAAAACTTCTGATGGAAGGGAGAAAATGTGGAAAATAAGAGAATGGAATATGACTTTGACACGGTGATTGACCGGAGAAACACCGGTTCTTTGAAATGGGACGTGGCAGAGCAGGAACTGCCTATGTGGGTGGCAGACATGGATTTTCAGACTGCGCCGGAAATCCGGGAAGCGTTACAGAAGCGCATGGATCATGGCGTTTTCGGCTATTCTATTTTGCCGGATACATGGTATGAGGCATATATTGGCTGGTGGCAGAGACGGCATCAGTTTACCATAGAAAAGGAATGGCTGATTTTTACCACCGGTGTGGTACCGGCCATTTCCAGTGCAGTGCGAAAGTTTACCACACCGGGAGAAAAGGTACTGGTGCAGACCCCCTGCTACAATATTTTCTTCAACTCTATTCTGAACAATGGACGGGTACCGGTGGAACATCATCTGATTTATCATGAGAATGGATATGAGGTAGACTGGGAGCAATTGGAAAGACAGCTTGCGGACCCACAGGTGAGTCTGATGATTCTCTGCAATCCTCACAATCCGGTGGGAAAGATCTGGGACAGAGAGACTCTGGCACGAATGGGCACGTTGTGCGCAAAATATCATGTGATTGTACTGTCAGATGAAATTCACTGTGACCTGACAGAACCGGGCAAAGAGTATGTGCCGTTTGCGTCTGTATCGGATACCTGCCGCAGCATCAGCATTTCCTGTGTGGCACCTACCAAGACCTTTAACATTGCAGGGTTACAGACAGCGGCGGTTTTTGTGCCGGATGAGCTGCTGCGCCACCGGATGTGGCGTGCTTTAAACACCGATGAGGTGGCAGAGCCAAATGCTTTTGCGGTAGAGGCGGCCATTGCCGCTTTTACAAAGGGAGAACCCTGGTTAGAGGCACTGCGGGAATATCTGGCAGAAAATAAGCGTGTGGTCAAGACATTTTTGCGGGAAAGACTGCCTCAGATCACGGTACAGCCTTGTGAGGCCACATACCTGATGTGGCTGAACTGTGCCGCCATTTCCCCGGATTCTGTCAGCCTGTGTGCATATATTCGGGCAGACAGCGGACTGTATGTGTCAGAAGGCAGAGAATTTGGCACCAATGGAGCGGCATTTATCCGGCTGAATACTGCATGTCCCAGAAGTGTGCTGATGGACGGACTGAACCGGCTGGCAGAGAGCATCGGGCATTATGAGCAGGAAAACTGCAAACAAACTCTTCAGTGACGGAATGGTGTCGGGCAACTGCCTGTCAGGAGTGTTGCCGGAAAGGAGAATTTTTATGAAACTTGGAATACTTGGTGCAGGGCATATTGCGGAAACGATGGCAAAGACGGTACATCAGATGCAGAAAGCAGGGCAGGGACATGTAGAACTGTACGCAGTGGCATCCAGAAACATGGAGCGGGCACAGCAGTTTGCAAAGCAGAACGGGGTGGAAAAGGCATTTGGTTCCTATGAAGAGATGCTGTGTGATTCGGCACTGGATATAGTGTATGTGGCAACGCCTCATTCCCATCACAGCCAGCATATGAAATTATGCATCCAACACGGAAAACATGTGCTTTGTGAAAAAGCATTTACCGGCAATGCGGCACAGGCGGCAGAGGTGTTACAGCTGGCAAAAGAAAGAGGGGTATTGGTAACAGAGGCCATCTGGACCCGTTACCAGCCTATGAGAAAGATCATCTATGATCTGGTCTGGTCCGGGATCGTAGGCACACCAACCACCCTTACAGCCAATCTGGCATATGCCATTTCGGATAAAGAGCGTTTGAAACAGCCGGATCTGGCAGGAGGCGCATTGTTAGACATCGGGATATACGGACTGAACTTTGCAGAGATGGTGTTTGACAGACCGGATGGCGTACATGCCACCTGCATTAAGACCGATACAGGGGTAGATAGACAGGAATCCGTTACCCTGACCTGGGAAGATGGACGGATGGCAGTGATCACTTCCAGCATCTGTGGAATATCAGATCGAAAAGGTATCATTTACTGTACCAAAGGCTTTTTCATCGTAGAAAATATCAATAACCCTCAAAGCATTACGGCTTATGACACCAATTATCAGGTGGTACAGCATGTGGACTGTCCCCCACAGCTCACCGGTTATGAATACGAAGTGTTAGAAGCAGAGAGGGCGCTGGCAGAGGGAAAGACAGAATGTGCATCCATGCCTCATGCAGACACACTGCATATGATGGAACTGATGGATGAGATTCGCAGACAGTTCGGAGTTCGGTATCCGTTTGACGATACTGACTGTATTGTCAATTCTGCTGTTTACTCTATGTAGGTGCTTCAAAAAGGAGGCTGAGGTTATGAGCGAGGAAAATTCATTTGAAATGTTGACATCTAATATTTAGAAAATCAATGAAAAGGGTTAAATGCGACGCTTTTCAAACTTTCCAGAAAATTTTATTTGGTATATCCGCAAATTGGTGCGATGGTGTCGCACCAATTGGGTGATTTCGTTCAGAAATTTTATTCAAAAAATACGCTCCCACTTCGAATCATTTGCAAGAATGATGTCCACTTTTATCATTATATGCTACTGATGGAAAAGATTACTATATGGATCTTTTGTTTTATCATCGAACTTTGAGACGTCTTGTGCTTATTGAGTTAAAACTAGGTGCTTTTGAACCGGAAAATAAGGGGCAGGTTGAACTGTATCTGCGGTGGTTGAAAAAATATGAAATGCGTGAAGGCGAAGATGATCCGATTGCTCTTATTCTTTGTGCAGAAAAATCACAGGAGACGGTTGAATTAATGGAACTGGACAAAGGAAGCATTCATGTTGCACAGTATATGACTAAAATGCCTCCAAAAGAACTTCTGGAGGAAAAATTGGCAGCAGCGATTGCCAATGCGAAAGAACAGCTAAGTCGAAGGCTAGAGTAGAAAAACTGGAAACAGGTTGGTGTAATCCCCAAAAATTGAGTGAAAATAGTGAGCATAATCTTGTGAAGCCACATAAATGCGGGCTTCACAAATTTTTTACAAAAAATTAGCACTCGCCTCTTGACAGTGCTAACAATAAGTGTTATAACATATGTAGAACAAAGATAACAAGCAGAACAAAACACAGATTCCTGTATTTGACTGCATGGTTTCCTTGTTCAGAGAGAAAATAAAGAATGACAACTGGTGTTCCATTGTCACGATGTTTGATTACAGAAAGGAGATTCACTATGTTAATGCCTAGAGTTTTTGGAGAAAGTATGTTTGATGATTGGTTCGGATTTCCATTTTTTGAAGAGAGAAATAACCGCAGAGGAGGAAAGTCTGCCCCATCCGGTAAGGAATTAAAGGGACTGATGGCTACGGATATTAAGGAGCAGGAAGATGGTTATGAGGTATCCATTGATCTGCCGGGCTTTTCCAAAGAGGATGTAACAGCAGAGCTGGAAAATGGGTATCTGACCATTGCCGCAGAGCGCAAGAGCGAGAAGGAGGAAACCGATCCCCAGACCGGACGCTATATTCGAAAAGAGCGTTTCGAGGGCAAGTGCCGCAGAATGTTCTATGTAGGGGAAGATGTGACCGAGGAAGACATCAAGGGCAAGTTTGAGCAGGGTACGTTGACCTTATTTGTGCCGAAGAAGGAAACAAAACCTGCGGTTGAGCAGAAGAAGTATATTGCCATTGAAGGATAAAGTGGAACATTCCTGATCAAGTGGAAAGCGGAGAGGGAATCCGCATATAAGCCATATAATCTGTAAGAAAGAGACTGGATGGTCACCGGAACACACACCGGCGCCTGTCCGGTCTTTTTTTGTGACAGAAAATTACTGTCACAAAAAAGTGCGACTGGCGGGATGCAACCTCGCGGGAAAAAGAAAAAGTGCGACATTGCACAAAGAGAAAATGCTTCATGTAAAAAAACAGAGACATCCATGTGAAAAGATGTAGCTGGAAAGCACCGCAAAAACAGGTTACAATGGTTTCAGGAGGTATGAAAAACATGATTGGTATGAATATTGCATCACTTCGGAAGAGTTATCAGATGACACAGGAAGAACTTGCGGAAAAACTGAATGTATCCAGACAGACACTGGCAAAGTGGGAGCGGGAGGAAAGCGAACCGGATTTACAGAGTATGATGCGGATGTCAGAACTGTTTCATGTCAGTATAGATGATCTGATACACTATGACAAAGAAGAGCATATGGGAATTGAGATCCCGCCGAAAGGAAAACATTTCTTTGGTTCTGTGACAGTAGGAGAACGGGGGCAGATCGTCATTCCACAGAAAGCAAGAAAGGTATTTCACATTGAACCGGGAGATCATCTGCTGATTTTCGGGGATGAAGAACGGGGACTGGCGGTTGTGCCCAAAACCGGCGTGGTGGCGTTGATGAAGCTGGCATTTGGAGACAAAGAGGATTAGCCAGGTGGAGAGAAGGCTGGAATCTGGAGAAAAGGAGGAGCAGTAAATGGAACGAAAATATTATTTAGACAGAATCCGTTGGGGAACGGTTTTGCTGGTTCTGGTGTATCATGTATTCTATTTATACAATGCGGAGGGCGTATTTGGCAGCGTCCATTCTTTTGCGGAGGTGCAGTATCAGGATGCGCTGTTGTATGTGGTGTATCCATGGTTTATGGCGTTGTTGTTTCTGGTGGCAGGCATCAGTTCCAGATATGCGCTCATGCATCGAAGCCACAAACAATTTTTAAAGGAACGGACGGTCAAACTCTTGGTGCCTTCTACACTGGGATTGTTTGCTTTCCAGTGGATGGTAGGATATTTTTATATTCAGACAGGAGGCGGTGTGGAAGCAATTCCAGTGGCTATTCGCTATCCCATTATGGCAGTGTCCGGAACGGGGCCTTTGTGGTTTGCCCAGACCTTGTGGCTGTTTGCATTACTATTGGTGTTGGTTCGGAAACTGGACAGACAGGACCGGTTTTATGAGATTTGCGGGAAAACAAATACGGTAGTAATTTTGTTGTGCGGATTGCTTCTCTGGGGCAGTGCCCAGATTTTGAATATGCCTGTATTGACCACGTATCGGTTTGGTATTTATGGGATGACATATTTTCTGGGATACTTTGTCTTTTCCCATGAAGAGGTAATGGAGCGGATCGAAAAAATGCGGCTGCCCATGCTGTGCATCGCCATCGGGTTGTGCGTGGGTTATGTATGGCATTATTTTGGAACCAACTATACAGAAAGTGCATGCCTGAAAAGTCTGTTTACCAATGTCTACGCATGGGTAGCGATTCTGGCGATACTGGGATGTGGAAAAGCCTGGTGGAATGTAGATTCCAAGTTGAATGCTTATATGACCAAAGCCAGCTTCGGTATTTATGTGGTACATTATCTGGTGGCACTGATGTTCTGCTACGCATTGGTCACATATATACATCTGCCTGTGGTGGTTACATACGCCCTTGCTTTGATTGGTGTACTGGTGCTGTCCCCTCTTTTATACGAAATCCTTCGTCGGATTCCTGTTTTGCGATATTGCATTTTGGGAATCCAAAAGGGATAGGATGGTTCAGAGGGTATGGTTCTGAGAGGGTGATGAATAGTTGCAAAAGCAGAGAAAGTGGTACACCAATCTGGCCATGGCTGGCAGATTGTACAAATAATACCATTGCATATAATAAGGATTGCTTGTCTATGCAAGAGGAAATCCTCAGCTGACCACCGTATCCCAGAATCTGGAGAAGAAAGCGCAGCTGACAGGGGAGCAGCTCTTTAAAATGATTCGCAATAAAGAAAAAGAAAGCGTTCATCATCATGTAGATGTGGAAATTGTAGAGCGGCAGTCTGTGAAACAGCTGTTTGACAACTGATTTATATGTTACAGAATCAGGTGCAGCCCATTTTCGGGCTGCACTTTCTAAAAAGGAAATGGAGGGTATACAAAATGGAACAGTGGTTAGAAAGTGTGTATAGCGATGGAACAGAATGTTTTGTCAGCAATCCGGAGCCGGCTTTATTTGAGACGGTGACCATCCGGATCCGGATGTATGAGGATACGCCGGTGCGTCATGTACTGCTGCGCACCATCCCAAACGGTGCAGAGCATCTGACAGAAATGAAAGAGGAAAAGAGAGAGAATGGTCTGATTTATTATGCGGTGCCATTGAAGATCACGGAGAATCGGATGCAGTATCAGTTCTATCTGGTGTGTGATTCTGTGATTTACTATTATACACAGAAAGAAATCACCACTTATATACCGGATCATACGTATGATTTTGTATTGCTGGCAGATTACAGGCAACCGGCATGGGTAAAGGAATCCGTTTTTTATCAGATTTTCCCGGAACGGTTCTGCAATGGCAATCCGGAATGGAGTGTAAAGAACGGAGAGTACCAGATGAACGGACATGATACCCTTCAGATGAACTGGGAAGATCGTCCGTTGCAGTATGAGCAGGGATTTTGTATGGATTTCTTTGGAGGAGATCTGGAAGGCGTACGCCAGAAGATTTCATATTTAAAGAAATTAGGCGTGACAGCTGTATATTTGAATCCGATCTTTCAGGCACCATCTGTACATAAATATGACTGTATCGACTATTTCCATGTAGATCCCCATTTTGGAGGCGATGCGGCACTGGCAAAATTGTCAGAGGAACTTCATGAAAATGGCATGAGGCTGATTCTGGATATCTCCATCAACCATACCGGTACCGCACACCGCTGGTTTAACAGAGACGGACTGTATTTTGAAAAGTCAGAAGGTGCATACAACAACCCGGACTCTCAGGAGAGAGGCTATTACTTCTTTGAGCCGGGCACAAACAAGTATTTAGGCTGGTTTGATGTGCCGGATCTGCCGGTGCTGAATTATACATCCGATGCCCTGCGGGAGATCATTTACCGTGGACAGGATTCTGTATTGAAGAAATGGCTGAAGGCACCATACCACATTGATGGATGGAGATTTGATGTGGCAGATGTATTTGCCAGAAATAATGAGTTCCAGCTGGCACATGAACTGTGGCCGGAGATTCAAAAGAGCATTCGGGAAGAAAATCCACAGGCATATATTCTGGCAGAGGACTGGGGGGATTGTGCCGGATACTTACAGGGACATGAGTGGGATTCTCCGATGAATTATTATGGCTGTGGCAGAGTGATCCGCCAGTTTCTGGGAGAACAGGATCTGTTCAATATGAGAAATGCGTTTCTGCGGGAGGTTTCTTATAAGATGACCGCAGAAGATGTACAGGCAAGAGTGATGGAACATTTGTCTAAGCTGCCCTATGTGATGTGGGAAAATCAGTTTAATCTGATCGACAGCCATGATGTGTCCAGAGTACACAACAATCCAAATGTGCATCCGGAAGAATACAGAGGCGGTGTGATCTTACAGTTCATGCTCATCGGAGCCCCTTCTATTTATTATGGAGATGAAGCAGCGGTTGACGGCTGGATCGAGGACAATGAGGGGTGCAGATTCCCTATGCCATGGAGCAAGGACATCGAAGCAGGGAATGCATACAAGCTGTATCATACACTGACCCATCTGAAGACAGAACAAAAGGCGCTTTCCAAAGGCGGGATGAAATTTCTGTATGCGCAGGATTATGTGGTATCCCTGGCAAGATTCTATGAAAAGGAAGCGTATATTGCAGTGGCATCTACCAGTTCGGAGGATCGGGAAATCATTCTTTCCATTGGAAGCATTGGTGCGGCAGACATAGAAGCGTTAGATGTATTTGGTAAGCCATTGACCTACAGAAAAGTAGACGACAAGCGGATCGCATTACAGGTACCGGCGCATCAGGCATATCTGATTCGATGCATCTAAGTCAAAAGGAAATGAAGGAGTGGTAGTAATATGGAAAAGAAAAAAGCATATCAACAGGATATTGTGCCTCTGGTGCAGGCAGCAGAAACTCCCTGACGTGAAAAATGGGTTGTTGCATTGGTTATGCGGCAACTCATTTTTTTGGTGCGCCTGGCGGCGCACGTTTCTAACGGGTTAAAGTCCCGAATCCGCCCGGTGGTGGGAAGGATATAGCCGAAGGCAAGGGTGTCCATCGTGAGGTGGAATCTGAAGGAAGCCGGATGTGGGAACAGACTAACCACGGGCAAATCTCTGGTCTGACGAACAGAAATCTCATATGAGGTTACGCATGAGGGTAAGGCTGCCAAACAAGTTGAAGCCCAATAACCACACGGAATCATGCGTGATAGATGAGGCAGATGGATGGAGAGGAAGAAACGTGTGGTACCCAGGGAGGTCTGTGCGGTATGCCTTGAAAGAGGTAACCATTACCCAAAGTAATGCTGAACGCACAGAAGTCAGCAGAGGTCATAGTAGCCGAGGGGTGAAGGACCGAATCAGTAGGAGTCCCCGGTATGACCGAGAAAGGAGGGATGACCAATTATGGCAGAAAACATGAATAATGGCTGTTCGCAGAGAGATAATGCGGAACATGAAGGGTATGCGAAAGCGTCAAGGTCATTCAATCGGATATGGAAAGAAAGAGACAGTGCACAGCCGAAACTCTTAGAAGCGATGCTGTATAAAGATAACTTTAACAGAGCGTATAAAAGAGTAAAGGCAAATAAGGGAAAGCATGGCGTAGATGGAATGACTGTCGAAGAAGCTCTCCCATACTTAAGGGAACATCAAAAGGAGTTAACAGACCGAATATTAAGAGGGAAATACACTCCGTCTCCAGTAAGGAGAGTTGAAATTCCCAAACCAGATGGTGGTGTGCGAAAGCTTGGCATACCAACAGTGATAGACCGCACACTTCAACAGGCAATAGCACAACAGCTTATGCCCATCTATGAACCGCTGTTTGCGGATGGGAGCTATGGCTATCGCCCGAACAGAAGCGCAAAGGATGCGATTTTGAAAGTGAAGGAGTATGCAGAACAAGGCTACACATATGCTGTGGTACTTGATTTATCGAAATACTTCGACACCCTGAACCACGAAATCCTTATCAATCTTCTTCGGAAGAATGTAAAGGATGAACGTGTGGTTCAACTGATCAAGCGTTATCTGAAAAGCGGAGTAATGGAAAATGGAGTGGTCATTGAGACAGAGGAAGGCTCGCCACAGGGAGGCAATCTATCGCCACTACTTGCGAATATCTACCTTAATGAGTTTGATCAGGAGTTCTTGAAGAGAGGAGTTCCATGCATCAGGTATGCGGATGACATCGTGCTTCTTGCGAAGAGCAAACGAGCCTCAGAAAGACATTTGGAAAGCAGTACAAGATTTCTGGAAGGAAAACTGAAGCTAACAGTCAACAGAGAGAAAAGCCGTGTTGTCAGCGTGTTTGCAATCCGAAATTTCAAATTTCTTGGTTTTGCATTGGGAAAGAACGGAGGCGGCATCTATGTCCGAGTTCATCCGAAGTCATGGAAGAAGTTTAAGTCGAGGCTGAAAGACCTTTCTTCCCGAAGGTCAGTACAGAGTATCAAGCCGAGCCTTGAGAGAATCAAGGTGTACGCAAGAGGATGGTTTAACTACTATGGAATTGCAAGCATGAAGAACAACATAGATGACATTAACGGATGGCTCTATCACAGAATACGTATGTGCATTTGGAAACAATGGAAGAAACCGAAAACAAAGATGAGAAATCTTATGAAAACGGGAATTCCAGAATACTATGCGCGCATGGCGGCGAACAGCCGCAGAGGACATTGGTTCAATGCAAACCTCACAACGGTTAAAAGAGCAATGTCAAAAGAAAGACTGATAAACAGTGGCTTCTACGATTTAGCCACAGCCTATCAGTCTGTGCACGTCAACTATTGAAAGCGCCGTATACCGAACGGTTTGTACGGTGCTGTGAGAGGACGGCGGTTAGTCACCGCCTCCTACTCGATCATTTCATCAAAACCTTTTGTTCAGGAGTCGTTATGCCGCAAGTTGTTTATAAAACAGAATCCTCAGTGCCAAAGGTGATTGAATATAAACTATTGAACATGGGAAGCTTAGCGGAATTTCTTCATGTTGGTATGGATGAATTGCAGGATTAGAAATAGATTCAGGAGGAACATTCCAGAAAATAAACGGCTCACGTGTGTTTGGATACAAACTATTTGAAACAGGAGCTTTAGCGGAAATCCTTCATATGGGTTAGGAAAGAATGCGAAGATAAAAAAGATGGAACTTGGGAAGGAGAGGCAGGAAAATGGCAGATAGAAACTATTTATATGAGAAACTTTAGCGGAAATTCTGCATGTTGCTAACAATGAATTACAATGCTGAGAAATATAAAAATGAAATATAATAGAGGAAAGAACAATTCCAAAAGTACTTGTAGGACAGGATATAACTCATTTTAGAGGAAATCTTGCAAGTAGAAGATGTGAATGTGCTAGCTCACCAGAAAAAGATGCTGAAAAATTGTCTGTTTGGAGTAACACACAGGACAGGTTAGCGGAAAGTCTTCATAAAAAAACAGCACTTACAACAATTTTAACTACAGTTTTACAATTTCTATTTACAATCCTTCCGGCAATCGTTAATCTATAGGCACCCGGGAATACGAAAGTATATACGGAAAGGAGTTGGATGATGGATTATAGAGATTTTTGGGAATGGTTAAGAAGACTTATCGGTGGAAAGTAAACGTCAATGATAGAGATCTTTTTTGCTGTATTTGAATGACAGGACACACCTGTACTTCTGTAGGAAAACATATGAAGGAAAACTTGCAAACACACTTCAAATCAGGTATAATTAAGAAAAACTAACCAAAAGAAGTACAGGTTGTTGTCAGGGATACAGAAAGGAGAAAACCAATGAATATCATATGTTATCTGGTGATTGAGATTTTATTTACATGGTGTCAGGTGCTATGGTGTGATTGGTTTCTGGTATTAAAACGAAAAAATGATGGAGTGAGTTGGTACATTAGATTTGGTGTGCTGTCTGTAGTATCCTATCTTTCCCAACAGGTAAAGCCACAGGAGTTAGCACCTGTGTGGGCAATCGTATATTTGATCATTCTTCTACTTGTATTATATGAAGGTTCTATCAAACAAATATTGGCTTATGCGGCTTGGTTGGTGACATTAGGATTGTTAACAACATCTTTGTCTATTGCTATGGTAGATTCTATTAAGCCATTTGTTGCTATTGTGACAAATGAGGCTACACGAGATTTTATTGAGCGTGTTGTAGAAGTGTTTTTTACGATGTGCAGTTGCTATTTCCTTTATATGCGTAATAAGAAAGGAATTTGCTTGGTTCCTATTCGATATTTAGCATTGTTTGCGTTAATTACTTTTGTTAATGTGATAGTGCTGTTATTTATTGATGTGTATATGCTAGAAATCGAACAGTCAATGTTGAGAGCATTGTTGCAAGTAGTGGTTATCGTCATGATCATCATCCTTTACATAGAAAACCTTCTCCTCATGCTCTTTATTGAATCCCAAAACGAGTATCGGGAAAAGGAACGGATGGCACAGAATTATCTGGATGCCCAAAAGCAGTATTACGAGCTGCTTCGCGACAAGGACTTGCAGACCAGAAAGTTTCGTCACGACATCAGATCCCATTTGGCAACCATGCAGATTTTATGTC
>JAFTGN010000108.1 GCA_017457865.1 Lachnospiraceae bacterium
CCGCAGACCTTCTATGATCTGGGAATTGAGGATGGATGCCTGCTGCATCTGCTCCTCATTGATCTTCTTATAGGGCTGTTTGAATACCAGCACCAGCAGGATGCTGATGATGGTCATGAAGAAAATGATGGCAAACAGCGTGGTGTTCATCCGGAACAGGATGACACCTGTCACCAGCGCCATGGCAATATCCATGATCAACGTCAGGGCTATGCTGGTAAACACGTCCTTGATGGTAAAGGCATCCGAAAAACGGGTGGTGATGCCTCCTGTCTTTCTGGTGGAGAAAAACTTCATGGGCAGATGATAAATATGCCTGAAATACCCAAGCATCAGGGGAATGTCAATCCGGATAGACAGATGGATCATCATCCACTTCCGGACAAATTCTGTGATGATCTGCACCACCGATACCCCTACGAATACCAGTATGATCATCTTCAGCAGATTTTCCTGCCGGTAGGGAAGGATCTCATCATAGATCACATTGTTGACAATGGAGGACAGGATTCCAAACACGGTCAATAGAAAGGATGCCAGAATCCCGCAGGCAAACAGCTTTTTCTGTGGCATGAGCAGTCTCAGATACCGCTGAAAAATCTTCTCTCCCTTGATCTTTCCCTTGGAAAAGTCAGAGGTGGGTTTTAAGATCAGCATGGCTCCTGTGAAGTTCTGATAAAATTCGTCCAGCTCCATCCGCATCAGATCTTTTGCCGGATCCCCTACGATGACATACTTGTCTGTAATCTTGAAGATGACCACAAAGTGGCTTAATCCCTCTTTGGTCAGCACATTTGCGATTGCAGGAAGGGTATAACGGCTTAAAAACCCTTCCCGGTCCACACGAACCGCCTGGGATACAAACCCTAAGGTTTCTGCACATTTGCTCAGCCCCAGAAGATTCGTTCCCTGTATGTCGGTTCCCATCAGATCACGGAGCCTTGTAATGGTGGTTTCCTTCTTATAGTGCAGGCACACCATCGCCAGACAGGCAGCGGCACAGTCCGTCATATCATGCTGTTTTACAAATGTGTATCTCATCTCATTCCTCACTCATCTTTGTTTTTCGTTCAAGATTTTATCAATTGCATTTTAATATTTGATTTGCACGATCCTTTGGCAATAAAAACAAACTCTCTGCCAATACTGCACCTGCAAATATACTCAGCCCATATACAACCTGTATTTCACTTCCACTATTCCATAACAAAAAACACACGCTCAGACACTCTATCGCCAACACCATCAACGTTTTCTTTTTGCTTCTTAATATTTCTTTTTTACTTTCTTTCTGACTTCCTGCATATAATCCATTGAACAGAGTACTTATAAACATCATCAATAATATCATGATAGAAGCATATTTGAACATGGCAATATATTTGCCCGCACATATCACAAGAAACATCACTGCAATATACGTCAGAATACAATATAAATGATTCTTCCCATGCCTTCCTCCTGCAAACAGCCGAAGACTTCCCCAGGCAACTGTATAAATCAACACTTCCATCAGCTTTCCACTGATCACCCCGACAAGAATGACAAGAAAACAGTTGTTGATGAGCGCAATCAACATTTCCATGCCATACAAGCATGTTTCTCTTAGTTCCTGTCTCCCCTGCCAGTCTATCTCTGCTAGATCCACTACTTTCTCAGCTGCTTTCGCATATGTAAACATCTTTTACACACCCTCGTTTCAAACTAATTCTTGATTTTCAACTGTTTTCAGATAATGGAACAGCTCTTTTGCTGATTGCATTGTCACGTTTTCCGTATGCTTTGCATTGCCTGTAAATAAAATGCAATTGCCCCTTCCAAACATTGCAATCATACTTGCACACTGCATCACACAAACCAACCATTGTTTCCATCTTCTATTCATATCATATCCTGTATTCCTTTCTCTTTCCTCTTGGTTTGATAGTTTTATTATATGGAATTTTTCTATTGCAGTCAATGATTCGTGTCTATGTTACCAAAATCATGATTATTCTGCACGAAAACGCCATTTCGTGCCAAATAATCAATGGGATTCTTGATTATTCTGCATCTCGCATGTGCTTTCCTCTATTCCTGCGATCTGTTCCGCCAAAAATACTGCATGACAAGCAACATTTCATATTAACAAATCATTTCTATTCTTGACAAATCTTCCTATTTATTTATAATCATAAGTAGCAATTTAAATTCGTTTTTTACAATTGCTTGTGTCTACAACATTACAGAGATTTTTACGGAATGAGGAGAATACTATGCTTTCGTTTCTTTCCATATTACCACTGTATATTCCGTTTACCTCAGATTGCTATGTGTTTTATCGGCTGTGGGGGTATACATTGAATTATCGATACAATCCGAAGTACCGCATTTTGAGTGTGCTGCCTATTTTTATTGTGTCACTGATCAATTTCCACATAGGTAGAACGGCTTTTATTGAAAATTCTATTGTTTATTTTTTTACTTTTCTATTCGGATATATAACCTATTTTTTTTGTGGTATTTTTTTTCATCAAAATAACATACTGTCTAAAATTTTATGGACTGTCATTGCGCTGCTATGCATTGCATCCAGTGAAATTGTTGTAATTATTGTTTTTAAAATGCTAAACATTCCATATTCTTTGATACAGAAAAATGATGCTTTGTTTATTTTTGCTGCCCTGCTTTCCAAAGCACTTGTTTTATTCATCATAGAACTGATTGCCCGACTGAAATCCAAAACCCTGGCCTTCCCACGCTATGTGACACTGGAAAGTTTCGCCATCATTGGTATCAATCTGCTTTTGCTTGTGTTTTCCGTCCATGTTTTTGAAACCAGTGAAGACACCCTTTCCAAAAATGTGGTCATGACTGTCTTGTTTGCTTTCTGCTTCAGCATCTCTGTCCTGACCTTCGTCATCATCTTTAAATTGTCACGAAAGGCTCAGGAAGAACTGGAAGAAAAGCTCCTGATCCAGCAGCTGGAAATGGAAAATCAGATGAATCAGGATATGGCCAATGTAGTTGAAAACCTTCGTGCCCTACGCCACGATATGAACAACCATATCGGTGTCCTGCAAGGCCTCGCACACACCAAACAATATGATGCATTAGAGACCTATGTCGATGAACTGTCACAGGATATCTCTCCTGCCAATGAGTTTGTCCTTGTAGAAAGCAAGGCTGTCTCCGCCCTGCTTTACCACAAATCATTGAAAGCAAAACTGAAAGGAATTGAGTTGGATGCCACCATCAGCAATTCTGCCTGTCCCATCCCGGACAAAGATATGTGTTCTCTCTTAGGCAACATTTTAGACAACGCCATAGAAGCAACAGAAAAAACAGAACACAAATACATAGAACTGACACTTTCTCAGCAACAAGGTATTTACTGCATCAAGTGCAGTAATACTTTCAAAGAGATGCCGGTTCAAATACATAATCGGTTTGTTTCTTCCAAAAAAGATCCCACCATGCATGGCATCGGAACGAAAAATATACGAGCCATCGCAGAAAAATATGGCGGCAGCTGTACCTTTTCTTTTGATGAATTATTTTGTGTGGAAGTGCTGCTGCCTTTCCTCTCCTAAAATGATCCTGCAATTTTCTTATATCCGACTGAGGATGACAATCGGATCGCACATCAGACACTCACCGCCATCCCATCAACATAAAAACCTGTTGCAAAACCAACTGAACTTCAGTGATTTTTGCAACAGGTCTAAGCCGTTGACAGACTCATAAGGGAAACCCTATTTTTGATATGTTCTTCTGATTGTTCTAAAATACAGCACCATCTCTGCACATGAAATAAACATCACTACAAGAAAATACACAACATAAAGCAAATCATCCGTTTTTCTTGTCATATAAAAAAATAACAAAAGTGAAACTACTATGATCCCGGCAAAGGCGATGTACAAAAACCGCAGCACGTTTGGATTTGAAATCAATATACTGATGTGATCCCCTTTTGTTTCCTTTTGTAACTCTCTACCATAAAACAGATAGGAACAAACGAAATATACAAATCCAACCCCCAAAACCACCAGCGGCAACGTTACCATTTCCTTTTCTTTCCAACTGAACACAAGGCTAAAAATTGCATTACACGCACACCAGATCAAAATATGTGTATTGGTTTTCTTTGGATCTAGTGTAAGCAGTCCCAAATAATAGGGTATCAACAAGTAACACCCTATTGCAAGTGAAATAAACACAGTCATATCCCCACTCCTCCAACCTGAATTTTATTTTGGCATAATGCACTGTCCTTCATTCTTCTCACCTCTTACGTGCATCACTGGAGATTTTTCTTCGCAAACCCCTTGCGAAATATTGGCTCCCGAATTGTCACCTTTTTTCCTTAAAGTATCTGCCAGAACAAAGAAATAACAGCCCATCGCCCCAAGACTCCCCCGATGAGAAACGCAAGCACCTACCATAAACAAAGCACTTGCAACATAAAGCAACGTCTGTTCTTTTTTTGTAATCCCCATTGCTCTTTCCTCCTACTTCACAAGATTCACTCTCTCATTTGGTTTGCAACCAATTTTACTACTTCCACCGGAGCCGCACTCCGGTCACTGAGGATGAAATCTGCGTCTGACTGGATGATCTGATATGCTTCCCCTTCATATACTGTCAATCCGTCCACATTCTTTTTCTTCATATACTTGATCATGTCTTTTGTGGTCAGGCCATCCTCCAGCGCCTCTGTCAACGCCACATGGGAACCATCGATGAATTTTCCTACATCACACGCTGTCAGACCATATGTATACACGTTCCCATCTGTTCCCTCATAGATCTGCTCCAGCTCTTTCTCCTGTGCAATGGTGATCCCCACCAGGCGGCTATAGCCCTTCCAGGTCCACTGCTGTGATGCCACATATGCTGTGAGTCCTACACCCACGACCACCAGAGCAATCACACAACCCAGTACGATCTTTCCTGCTTTGCGCATACCAAAAACCTCCTTCACGTTCACAAAACTCTGTGTTCTTTTATTCGTGTCTCTCCCTCTGTTGACACCCCTTATGTGAGACATCTTCCCTGTCTCTTTTCTGATTATATCAGACTTTTCTTAATTTCAGATTGAAAAAACCTTAACGTTTCCTTAATTTTGATTCAAATTTTACCTGCCCAATGACAGCAATTCCCGCACACGTACATCGATCTGTTTTTCGATTGCCTGCAAATGCTCTTCTGGCAAATTGATAGAGGGATGTCGTGTGAATCGAAATCCGATCAATTTTCGTAACTGTTTTCTCTGTGTTGCCCCCATCACTTCCCTGCAAATACTCTCATATGAAATGTTGTAAGGATTGGAACGGGTTCTGGCATAGGTAGAAAGATTTTTGTAATCGTCAGGCATGGCATAGTTAAATAGCGCCAATCCATTGTCAAAAATGGGAGCCGCACCGATGATTCTTCCGCTCCGGTTATCCCGTAAAATGCCAAAATTTCCAAAATGTCTGTCTTCATTATAAATCACGGCATCAAATACCAGCATACTTTTCAGTTCTTCTGCTGCTTCCATGCTGATGCCCTCATAATAATCAAGACAAGCCTTTATGTTCCCCTCTCTCACAATCCTACCGATGGGTATATAGGATGTATGAATATCTGTAAACAATTTACACTTAGATGCCAATATATTTTTCCAGTTCTCAAGATCATAGTGAACCGCATGCAGCCCCATCCGTTCTGCAATCTGGCATGCATAATACTCACTGTAAGGTTCCTTTCCGGTATTGGCAGCACCCTCTGTCCCACCTTTATATAAATAGATGCCGTCTCCCTCAATAAACCGCCATGCTTTTCGCAGCATACCTTGTGTGGTCAGTTCCGGCGAAGTGGTAAACGCCTCGTTGCTCTGCCCCACACCAGTATATGCAACCAGTGCCAATACACTGGAAAACCGATTCTCATATAAATTATACTGGCCAAACAGACCTTTGAAATCTATGGGCACAACCCAATAACTGTCATTCAGGGACAATCCCTTGCATACATCTATAATGCCTTTTGTATTATTCCGACTCAAACCCAATGTTTTCAATATCTCATCTACAAAAGTCCGATTCTTTGGAATAACCCGCTGTTCCAGCCATTTCATCATGCCTCTGTCCGTCAAATCAAGATCAAGAGGAAACACTTCTTTCCGCGCTTCTTTCACAGAAAGGATTCTGGCCTGCATACCTTCTAACCCTTTTTCTTCAAGAGAAAATGTCAAAAGTTCTTCATCATATAACCGTAAGCTGTATGTATCCGCCATATCCTCATCCTTTCTCGACTATCGCTTTTCATATACTTATACTATATAAAAATATGCTGTAAAATTCAACTCGAAACTTTACAGCATATCCTATTTACTCTCCTCTCTCTATCAGTGCCACTGCATCCAATATTCCTACAATTCTCAGTACCTTTTTTGTTTTCTGTATCTTCTTTCACGCTACCCATCTATGGGTCTGATTCATATATCCCACAGAAACTTTACTTCCATAATATACCAGTGGCAGGAAACACAAAATCCACACCATCAGATATTCCTGTGCATCCCGTTCCTGAAACAAACTGACCACAATCGTCTGGTCATAAATCAATTTCAGGAGAATCAAGCCTGCTGTAGTGCAAACGCCCAGAACAGCAAAATACAGTTTGCTGTGTGGAATCAGTTTCCGAATTCCTTCCCAGTGTAAGTTCCACAGTATCCATCCATTTGCCACTGCAAACACTCCTGTGGCAATCCAGCTCATCAGCGTCAACTTGTATACGAATACCAACAAAATGACATATACCAGAAATTTCTGAAACCCTTTCATACAGAGGGACAGATCCGCACCAGTCTCTCCCAGTACTTCCTCTTCATACCGGGCAACCAGTCTGCCAAATTCTGATGTTCTTTTGATCTGCTGATACTGCCGTTGGATTCTCCGGTGAATACACACGGAAACGCTCAAAGAAACTGCTACAAACACACTATAACATGAGATTGTCACATACCCTTTGTATGGTCCGCTTGCCAGCAAATATGCCAGTATCATTTCCATACACTCCCATATAAACAATCCCGTATACCATCTTCTGTTTTCTTTATTCAGAGGGTCTGCGTATTTCATCAAACTTTCTGCCTGCAACAATAACCCTGCCAATGCCAACAGGAAAAACAGAATAATCAGGATTCCATTGATTCCGCCAATATCCCCTACGCCATACAGACGAATGACCATGATTCCATAGACCAGCATGGCAAAATGATAGAGCACACTGGAACAATATCGGATATGCAAAGTCATTCCCAGTGAGCGTGCTTTCTTATTTTCTTTCATCATCCTTACACCCTATCATCAATGCAATGGCTCCCATTTTATACTTCTTTTTGACTTTCATTCCAACTGATCCCTCCACCAGAAATCCATGAACATCCAACTTCTTCTCAGCTTATCACATTCCCTACTCTTTTTCCATCTTTTTGCGACGAACGACACATTTTTGCGACAAACGACACATTTTTCGCTCTACGACCATTCATTTTTCGACGAACGACATGTTTTTGCGACAAACGACATATGGATTCGATCAGCAACTGTTTTTCAGTACACAACAGGATAGCATAAATTCCTGAATGTTTCAAGGATTCCTGTCTATCTTACCAAAATCGTGATCATTCTACAGAAAAACCACATTTTGTGCCAAATAATCAATGGGATTCTTGATTATTCTGCACTTATCTTTCTTCCATCCGATACTGTCTTCCCACTTTCCAGATATCAAGCAAGACCGGACTCATCAGATAGACTACCAACATTAGTTTGCTACACTCTATTCCAAACAGCAGAAAGGCAAACACATATACAGCCACCCCAGATGTGATAATCAACATACACACCTTTTTCCGAGAATATGCCAACAGTCTGCCCCTCTCTAGATGAACTGCGAAATGACACACAAACAATATCACTACATTCACCAGTGCCAAAAAGATCCAAAACATCTTAGCTTTCATACTTTGTCTTACTTCATTCATTTCTTTCCTTTATTTGATTTCTATAAATTTGTATTTTCCATTTCCAAATCCAGTTACTTTCGCTATCACATCAGTTTTTCTCATTACATGAATGACATTAGCCGCTTTTGTTTTTGAACAATGCAGACACTCCATAACATTTGATTGTCCGAAAACTCGATCACCATACTGTTCAAATATGCTTTGAATATTCGCAACAAAAGTCTTTGTAACATCTTTCTTCCTTAACAAATCCTCATACTTTCCAAAACCATTGACCACTTTTTCCGGAGCATTGACCACTTTTTCCGAAGCATTGACCACTTTTTCTGGAGCATTGACCACTTTTTCTGGAGCATTGACCACTTTTTCTGGAGCATTGACCACTTTTCTAAACAATATTACTTTAAATCCATCTCCAAACTCTTCAAATACCGGTTCCTTTAAACCATACTCCTTACATTTATGAAGTATCCTTGGAATACCTGTGCCCCAAGCTTCAATGTAATGCATATAATGAAAAGCTTCTGCAAGTGTTGCATTCCTACATCTGGATTTTCCACGTTTTGCAGTTTCCAGATCAATTCCACCGTATAGCATTCCTGGCGAATCTATTTCTATTCTATCATCATAAATAGATACTTGTATACAAGAATCATCCAGATAACTTCTATGCACCACTGCATTGGCAATCGCTTCTCTCACTGCATCTGCTGGAATTTCATATTGTTCTTTTCTATACAATCCTTCTATTTCTGCACCAAGATTAATATGCTTTAAAACAAACTGATATGCCTCATCCACTTGTTTGTAGATGGGACCATCATATTCTCTTTGATCAATAAACACCGCTCTACTTGTTCCTTTAAACAAAGCACATTGAATTTTCGCAAACCGTATTCTATTGTCTGTCAAAAGTTCAAATGCATGTGTTGGATACAATTCTTTTCCACGCCTGTGAAGAATCTCCCAATCTTCTCCTGCGCCCTCTCCCATGACAGATTGCGCAACATACCGTTTTTTCGCGCAAAATACCATTGTTCCACAAAAAAATCCCCTCCAAACTCCATGAAGAAGCCGGAGGGTGATTCTCATGATTCGCATACATCCTTTTTCTTATATCTGTTTCCGATTCATCACCGGAATACTCAGTCCCAGCCATACCAGCCCACTCACAATGGTGATGAGAATTGCTTTCTCATACGTTTCCGGTTCTGCCACACCGGATAACAGCGATGCCCCGTCCATCAGCATAGCAGGGGTATACGCTGCTGTTTTGGGAAAAATCCCTACCACATATGCAGCCCCTGTCACAACTGCTGTGCCCAAAAGAGCAGCTGTATTGCTGCTGCACACCACAGAAAACAGTACCAAAAGACTGAGCACCCACACACCAAAGAGCCACCAGCAGATCAGTACCCACCACAGATGACTGGCGATGCCATTGTCCCAGAAATAGGCATTGTATCCATAGGTAACCCCTGCGCATAGCCAGTAGCAAACTGACCATAACAGAACCATCAGAAACGCTTTTGCCAATACCACCTTGTACCGTGGCAGTCCTTTGGTCAGGATCAGCACCAGTGTGCCGGACTGGTACTCTTTGGAAAAGAGATTGCTGCAAAGCAGCACAAATGCCATCAAAGCCATGGGGATATTTTTCAGGAACTGGGTCCAGGAAGTCATGGCATCTACCTGTACGTCTGTCACCAGAAAGCCAGAGGCTTCCAAAGAGTCCGACATGGCCTGTAGCAGCCAGGGAGTCAGCTTGGCAATGGCCGGATTCATGATGCCAAACAAGAGAAACAAAATCAGTAAAATGGTCAGCTTTCCGCTTCGCAGGATTTCCAACCATTCTTTTTTCAAAAAAGCATAGAAAGATTTCATGTGTTGGCCACCTCCAGAAACAAAGATTCCAAAGAAGGTTCTGCCCATTCGATCTTTTGTACCGGAATTTTGTGTTCTGCCACATACTGAAGCACCCGAAACAGCAGTTCCTCCTCTCCTGTAAACCGCAGTTCTGTCTTGTGGGACTGCCCGGATTTCTGCTGATCCTGTACCGGACAAAGGCCTTCTGCCTGTCTGGGTTGTCCATTCCTGCTCAGGTAACGGCCAAATTCCTGCACCAGCTTCACTGCGCCTTCCGGTGTAACCGTTTCCAGTATGAATTCTTTGGAAACGCCCATTGTCTTCAATTCTCCTACTGTCCCCTGCTTGGCAATCTTTCCATCATGGAGAAATGCCACATCGGTGCAGATCCGCTCCACATCCGAAAGAATGTGGGTGGAAAACAGGACTGTACTCTGCTCTCTCACTGCCAGCAGAATCTCCAGAATTTCCTTTCTTCCCACAGGATCCAGGGCTGAAGTGGGTTCGTCGCAGATCAACAGTTTCGGTCGGTGAAACAATGCCTGGGCAATGCCCAGACGCTGTTTCATGCCTCTGGAAAATCCTTTGATTCGATGGGTTTCTGCTCCCAGTCCCACCTGGTCTAGAAGCTCCCTGCTTCTCTCCCTGATCTCAGATTGTTTCATGCCGCAAACTTCCCCGCAAAGGGTCAGATATTCAAACGGTGTCATATCCCCATAAAATTCCGGCACATCCGGCAGATAGCCAATGTATCGGTTGGTATTTGTCTGCCCATACACCACCTGTTCCCCGGATACCAGGATGGTACCGGCATCCGGTCTTAACAGTCCCAGCACTGCTTTCATGGTGGTGGTCTTTCCCGCTCCATTTTTGCCTACAAATCCAAAAATGCTATGTTCCGGCACAGACAGATCCACTCCCTGCAACACCGGCTTTGCGCCAAACCGCTTTTGCAGATTTGTAATCGTCAACATCTCCATCTCAATCCTCTTTTCCCAGTAAAAAATACAAAATGGGACCAATAAACTCCATCCCTACAATGGCAACCACAATCCACAACACGCGATTGCCTCTCTTATAGTGGGAATGGGTGAAAATATGATACAGGGTGTACCCAAGCAATGCAAACTCTGCGATTACAAGGGGAATGAAAAACGGTAACAATTCTGTAATCTCATTGTTCATGTTCGCAGTTCTCCTTTCCATAAGTCTCTACACAAAAGCCATGATGCCCGCAGGCGGTACAGGTCAGTTTCCTGGTGTTTGGGGTATGCCTTGCAAAAAACGCCTGTTTGAAAGAAGGCTTAAAAATGGCATGGCATTTGGGGCAAATATACGCCACCCGTTTGAAATAAAAGGCAGAGATCCAGATGCCCATTGCCAGTACGAAGCACATGCCAATCCCAAATGGCCACCAGACGCCGGTTCGGATCCCCCAAATAACAGTTCCTACTTCAATGACATCCATGACAATGCCTACTGCCAGTATGACCAGCCGCACTTGACGCAATTTTTTCTTATTGTTCATAATATGGGCTATATCTCCGATGGATTCAACGGAAAAATGTTCCACCCGCTTCAGTGCCTGTTTCAATTCTTCTAACTTTCCCAGTCTGACCTGCTTCTCCTCGATTTCCGTTCGCAGGGTTCGTTCCTGTTCATCCAATAACAGAGAAACCACATCTTCCGGATGCTCCTCAGAAAGCAGTTCCCCAATGCTGTTGATGGGCAGATCCAGTTCCCGAAGAAAGCAGATGATCTTCAATCTTTGCAGATCTTCTTCTGAATACAGCCGCCGTCCGCCTTCTGTCAGTTCACTGGGCGTTAAAATATTCCGGGTATCATAATACTGTACCGCTCTCACAGACACCCCACAGAGCTTTGCCATCTCTCCTGTTGTGTATTTGGACATAGCCTTTTCACCTCCACACCTACATGTTACCTCATCACCCAGGGTCATAAGCAAGCCATCACCCAGGGGGATTTTTCAAAAATTTTTTGTACAAGCCTTCATTCCCTTGGGTCACATACCGTTTTTTCCCGTGAAATGCCTCATGACCGGAATGTCCCCTTGCGTCACATACCGTTTTTTCCCGTGAAATATCACATGACCGAAACCTCTCTGGGGCATGGGGATCGCCGCACCATATATACAAATGGACAAGATAGAGTCATATCCTCTGCCTTGTCCATTTCATCCGAGAGATGTTGCAACTGTACCCTGCATTCTAACCTCTCTCTTTCCAATTTTGATCCCCACGGATCATTTGCTCTTATGATTCATCGCTGGTTCGGCTTGCCATATAAGTGACATTTTACCACATGTCCATTGCCTACGTCTACTGCTTCCGGTACCTGTTCTTTACAGATTCCCATACACTCTTTGCATCTGGTATGGAACTTACATCCCTTTGGGGGATTGGCCGGTGAGGGAATGTCTCCTTCCAAAATGACACGGTCTTTCTTGATGTCGGGATCCGGCATAGGAATGGCGCTAAACAATGCTTTGGTATAGGGATGGAGGGGATTGGCAAAAATGTCGTCGGTCTCTCCTGTCTCTACCAGTCCTCCTAAGTACATGACGCCCACGGTATCCGAAATATGCTCTACCACAGACAAGTCATGGGAGATAAACAGGTAAGTCAGATTCCGTTTTTCCTGCAATTCCCGCAGCAGATTGATGATCTGTGCCTGAATGGATACGTCCAGTGCAGACACAGGCTCGTCGCAGACTACAAACTCCGGATTCAGTGCCAATGCTCTGGCAATACAGATCCGCTGGCGCTGACCACCGGAAAATTCATGGGGGTAACGGTCTTTGTGATAAGGCTGCAATCCGCAGTCTTTCATGACCTTGGTCACATAATCATCATACTCTGCTTTTGACACCAGTTTATGCTCCCGTACCGCCTCTCCGATGATCTCACCGATGGGCAGACGGGGAGACAAGGAAGAATAGGGATCCTGGAAAATGATCTGCATTTTGGTACGCAATTCCCGGAGCTTTTCCTTGTTATATGTGCTGATGTCTTCTCCGTTGAAGAGCACGGTACCATCGGTCTTTTCGATGAGCCGCAGAATGGTACGTCCTGTGGTAGACTTCCCGCATCCCGATTCTCCCACCAGTCCCATGGTGGTGCCTCTCTTGATAGAGAAGGATACATCATCCACTGCTTTCACCTGCCCGGTGACGCCGCCAAAAAATCCTCCCTTAATGGGGAAATATTTTTTCAGGTGGGATACTTCCAAAAGATTGTCCGCCTGATGCACCACCGGTGCTGCGGTTTGTTTGATGGCTGTCTTACGCATGGTCCGTCCCTCCTTCCTTACAGCGGTAACAGCTGACAATATGGGTAGGGGATACCGCATAGGCATCCGGATAAGCGCCCTCACATTCTGCTACACACATTTCACAGCGGTCTTTGAAGTAACAATAGTTGGGCATATCCACCGGATTTGGGACGCTGCCCGGAATACTGTACAACTTGTCTACTTTCTTTCCTACCACCGGCTTGGAATTCATGAGGCCGATGGTATAAGGGTGTCTGGGGTCTTTGAAGATTTCTCTGGCAGTGCCTTTTTCTACCACACGTCCTGCATACATGACCACCACATAATCTGCCATCTCTGCCACCACCCCCAGATCATGGGTGATCAGCATGATGGAACTGTTGATCCGGTCTTTCAGATTCCGCAGCAAATCCAGAATCTGTGCCTGAATGGTCACATCCAGTGCAGTGGTTGGCTCATCTGCTATGATCAGCTTGGGATCACAGGCCAGTGCCATGGCAATCATCACACGCTGGCGCATACCGCCGGACAATTCATGGGGATACATGGCATATACCCCTTCCTTGTTGGCAATGCCCACCATGCCAAGCATTTCTAACGTTCTATCTTTGACAGCTGCCTTACTCATCTCCGGATGATGGAGTGCGATGACCTCATCTACCTGATCTCCAATCCGAAATACCGGATTTAAGCTGGTCATGGGCTCCTGAAAGATCATAGACATCCGGTTGCCTCTCAACTTCTGCATGACAGAAAGGGGGGCATTCACCACATTGATGGCACCTTCTCCTGTGTTGAACCGGATCTCACCTTCTACCGTCTGACCGGAAGGACGCTGCACCAGCTGCATGAGAGACAGACTGGTGACAGACTTGCCACAGCCCGACTCTCCCACGATACCTACGGTCTTGCCCTGGGGCACATCAAAGGATACCCCATCTACTGCCTTTACCGTCCCGATGTCTGTGAAGAAATAGGTATGCACATTGTCGAACTCCACACAGTTGTCCGGATTCTTCATCTGTACCACATACTCTTCTTCCGGAATATGTGTTCTGTTTCTCTTTTTCTCAATCTCTCTTGTGATCTTACGATTCCGCTTCGAAATCGCTCTGGATTCTCTGGCGGATATATAATTTGCATTTTTTGCTTTCTTTTTCTCTGCCATCTGTCTCACCTACCGTTTCATTTTCGGGTCGAATGCATCCCGCAATCCATCACCAATAAAGTTAAATGCAAGTACGGTTAACAGAATCAACAGACCTGCCGGAATCCATACAAATACATAGTTCGTCATGACATAAGAGTCATTGACTGCATTGATGATACTGCCCCAGGAAGCTGCCGGATATTTGATTCCCAAACCTAAGAAGCTCAGAGACGCTTCTGTCAGGATAATATCACCTAGTCCCATGGTGGCAAACACGATCAGCTGGGGGATGACATTTGGAATCAAATGCTTGAAGATTCTCCTCTTCACACTGATACCGGTTGCCTCTGCCGCCACCATAAATTCCTGCTCCCGTAGAGAAAGAATCTGTCCACGGACGATACGGGCGATGCCCACCCATCCGATGATACTGATGACCACACACAGCAGGTAAATGCGCAGTGTAGCAGATACCTGATAGTAATCCATAATAGAACCTAAGATCATGTACAGGGGAATGGCCGGAATACAATAGATGATATCCACAAACCGCATAAGCAGGTTATCGACCCAGCCCCCAAAGAAGCCTGCCACACCACCTACAATCACACCGATCAGCAGCTCGATGAGTACCACCACAAAACCGATCAGCAGGGAAATGCGTCCGCCGTACATGAGACGTGCCAACAAATCCATGCCATTGGCATCAGTTCCTACCGGATGCTCTTTAGAAGGAGAGGCATAGGTGTCGATGACCTTGGTTTCCTGATATCGGCGAATGGTATACTGGTTGTTCTTCCGTTCCAGAATATACTTATCATTTCCCCCGTTTTCATCCTGATACTGGAATGTTTCTACCTTAGCATCAATGGCTTCTCTCACTACCTCTTTGAATGCAGGAGTCAAAAACACACCTTCTACCACGCTGTTTATATTCATATCAGATACATAGGCATATTCCTTGCCCGATGCATCGTATATCATGGCTGAACTTTCATCATCCTGCACAATGGTATAGGTATCACCATCCACAGTGACTTTGGTTTCTCCATCCCCCATTGCCTTCAACACATTGCAATAAAATGCATAAGGAAATACCGTATCCGCTTCATAAGGGGTAAAAGAACGCTGACAGACCACTGCTGCTTCTGTGGCTTCATAAAATGTCACATCTGTTCCATCTGCTTCATACAACCATATCTGTCCGTCTGCTTCAAACACATTGGTTTCATCCTCTGCTGCCTGCAAGTACCCATCCGTATCTGACAGATCCTTCTCCTCAGGAATCAGTTCATACATGATATAGACCCCTTCTCCTATAGGACTCAGACCAAAGGTACGATCTTCCTTAGAAGTAAAAATCAACTTTCCTGTAGTCACTGCCAGTATGGTCTTGGAATTGGAATCCTTTGGCAGTTTCACATTTTCTGCCGGAAAGGTCTGATAGTCTGTAATATAAGTGGCACCTGCGTAGTCCTTCTTCATTTCGTCTGTGGTATAAAATACCTGACTCTGGGAATAGGGGATCAATGCGCCGCCTAAAAATGCAAACAAAAACATACAGACAATAATCACCAGTCCCACGATGGCCAGCCGGTTTCTGAAAAACCGCTTGGCAACTAACATACCGGGAGAAAGGACACGGACACGCTGGGCATCATCTAATTTCATCTTCTGCTCTTTCTTTTCTTCCATGACATTCTCCTTTCTAGTTTACTCTCACACGTGGGTCAACTACTGCGTATAATACATCTGCGATCAAATTGCCTAACAAAATCAAAATGGCGGAAAACAGCATGTAAAACATGACAAAGGGGATATCTCCCTGCATGACACACTGATAAGATGTGTAGCCGATTCCCGGAATCTGGAACAATGTCTCTGTAATCATGGCACCGCTGAACAATCCCGGCAGCGTGCCCCCAAGCAAAGTCACAATGGGAATCAGGGTATTGCGGAAGGCATGATGATTCACCACCCGGTTTTCTGACAACCCTTTGGCTCTGGCAGTACGAATGTAATCCGAATTCAGCACCTCTAACATATTGGTACGGGTATAACGCATGAGACTTCCCACACTGACAATGGTTAGTGTGATCACCGGCAGCACCATATGTTTTGCCATATCCAGAATCTTCCCTGCCGGTGAGAGCTGCTCATGGAGACGCCCCACAATTCCATACAGATCAAACCATCCAAGCTTGATGGAAAAAATGTACTTTAATATGGTGGCGAAAAAAAAGCTGGGTAAGGAAATACCAATCAGTGCAATGACAGTAATGACATAGTCTGTCATGGAATACTGCTTTCTGGCTGCTGCAATGCCTGCCGGAATGGCAATGAGGATTTCTAACATAAACGATGCAAGGCTCAAAGCAAAGGAATACCAGATCACACTGGAAAACTTCTGCAATACCGGCTGGTTCCAGTACCAGGAATCCCCAAACTGCCCCCGCACGGCCTTGGCTGCCCATGCAAAATACCCCTGAATCACACCTACATCCAAACCATAGGCTGCATTCAGTTGTACCATCCACTCATCAAAAGACTTGGAACCTGGCTTGGTGGCAAGTTCCCTCGCCCGGTTTTCCACAAAGGATGTGGGCATACATCGCATGATTCCATAAATGATCATTGTGACAAACACAAGCAACACCAGAGAAATCAAGATACGTTTCAGTATGAATTTTTTCATGTCAGTATCTTCTCCTTTCTTCTGTAGATATACCAGGCAATTGCGAAACTATGATAACGAACGCCTTTCATCAAAATTTTTATTTGAAAAACACGCTTTCGCTTCGAATCATTCGTAAGAATGATGTTCATAGCAACGGTACTAATATTTTTTATCGCTTATTGCTCAAAAAATAAAGTACCGGCATTTCACAAAGTTTTTCAAATGAAAAAATTTCTGATGTGCAGGCTGTTTTCTGTTCTATTCAAAGAGTTTCGCAATTGTCTAATAGATATACTATTATCGGGAAAAAGGGGACTTTTCAGCCCCCTCCCATGTGACTGCACTGCTGTCATACAGCGTGACAGTCTTATTTCATGGCAATCTTTTCCAGTTCATTAAACCAGGTATAGTAAGTGGTCTGATCCGGTGTCACGGTATCCATATCAATCCGCTCTACACCGTATACTGTCCCTTCCTGTCTCTGGTAAATCGGGATTTCCACTGCATAGTCTACAATGAAATCCAGCGCTTCTTTATAAATTGCCTTCCGGTATGTCTGATCGGTATTGGTTCTTCCTGCCAGTACCATCTCATCCAGTTCATCAGAGTAAATTCTGTACATATACGCAGAACCACCGTCACTGTGATAAATCTGGAACATATCCGGATCTAAGGTTGCAGACCAGGCTGCACACCAGATCTCTGCGGTACCTGCTTCTGTGGCACTCCACAGGATGCTGCTGTCTGCCAGGTCATTGATCTTCAACTCGAAGCCGATGGTTGCCAGTGCTTCCGATGCTGCCGTTACGATACCAAAGGATGGGTGGTCACCGCTTCCGCCGCCGCCGATCATCAGCTCATAGCTGAGCTTCGCCCCTTCCGGTGCTGCGGTCAACTTGCCATCTTTTACGGTATAGCCTGCTGCCTCAAAGAATCCCAGTGCTGCTTCCAGTGCTGCATCATATTTCTCATCCTCGGACATACCGCTTGTATAAATGGGATTTCCGTCTACATCTGTGGAAAATGCCACTTCATAGTCAGAATCAGATTTCTGTGGTGCTGCCCAGGAAGTATTGGAAATCGGATAGTTGATGACAGAAGCCGCATCTCCATAGTAAGAATCGATGACCACATCACGATATACTGCAATCACTGTGGCAATTGCCTTTCTCAAATTCCTAGAGGCTTCGCTTCCCGGATCATCCCCCACTTTCACATTCTGGGAATTCATGCCGATATAGCCATATCCATTGTAGTCTGTCAAAGAAACCGCCAGTACATCACCGTTTAATTCCTTGTCAGTGTTGTAGCTTGCAATCTGCTCTAATGCTGCCTTGGATACCGATGGGGACGCCATATCTACCGTTCCCTGTACGATACCAGGTACCTTATCGGAATCACTTGTCACCTTAAACTGAATTTCCTTAGTTGCCGGAGCACCCTTGTAGTAGTTTTCATTTGCTTTCAGATACACGATCTTATTTTCATACTTCACAAATGTATACGGACCTGCACCCATTGGCTTGTTGGTCTTTTCTCTGACAGTAGACAGATCGCCTTTGGTGAAACCAAAGCTGTTGTTGTCATAATCATACAGGCTCTCATCTCCATAATAATGAAGGGGTGCAATGCAGATGTTCATATTTCCAAGTGCGGTTGCATCTACAGAAGTCAATGTCACCTGTACGGTCTTGTCATCCAGCTTCTGGATACCGGAAATATGATCTGCCGAAGAACCAGTCTGTACTGCAATCTTATACTCATCTGACAGAAAGTCAAACAATGGCGCATTAGCCGCTTCTGTGTCAGACATCAACACATAATCATCTTCATAAGCAGCACGCAGTTCCTCCCAATAGTCTGCCAGTGTAGGCAAATCATCGCCCTCTAACGTCCATGTTTTTTCCGTGGCAGCACCGGTCAGTACACCATCGTCATCCAGATCTGCAAAGCCCCACTCTAACATACCGTTTGCCACATCGTTAGATTCAATGTCCACATATCCGTGGGAAATACAGTAATCTACGATATCCTGGGCAAAGGCTTCTCCGGCAGCAGGCAGATCCGTCTCAAAAAACTGTTTCTGCTGTTCTTCTGTAAAATAGGAGAAATCTGTATTGTCCTCTCCCATATCAATCAATACTTTATATAGCAATTCGGAACCCTGTCTGTACTCTTCCATCCCTTCAATAGGCAGAGAATACAGGGAAGCACTGCCATCATACGACGGATCGCTGAATACATAGAAAGAGAAGATCAAATCATCTGCATCTGCCTCTTCCCCATCTGCAAACTGGATGCCGTCCCGGATCCGGAACGTATATAACACAGTTCCGTCATCCTGTTCTTCAATGGTGGCATCGGTGGCGCCATAATAGGTATAGGATATGCCATTGTACTCTTTTGTTTCTCCCTCAATGCCGTTCATCACATACTCACCGGCACGGTCATTGCCCACCAGATAAATCTGTGTAGCGTCTGCCACATTCTGATCCGGTACACTGGCCGCAAAGAAAGGACTAAACTTCTCACTCACATCATCACATGCAATGACCAGTGGGGTATTGGAACCGGAGCTGGTTCCTGCATCCCCGGAGTCTGCCGCCTTGGTCTCCTTGCCGGTGTCCCCACCAGAATTGTCTGTGGTCTGCTGGGCCGCCTTGGTTTCCTTGCCGGAACCATCCGTGGTCTTGCCGCATGCAGATAAACTCAGGAGCATGGTTCCTGTTAAAAATAACGCCATCACTTTCTTCATTTTCATACTATCATTCCTCCTCTTCCTTTTGTGCAACTGTTTCGTTCCCTCACAGTTACCCTTTGTTTGTATCCACCTGAATTTCCTGCTTTTCGTCGGCCATCAGATGGATATTTATATCGACCCTGACAAGACTGTCAGGATGACATTCTTACTGTAGTTATTCAATTACTACTGTTCTATAAAGGCTTCAATCGCAAAATCCTGGGTTATGCTCTTTCAATAGAGATTCCATGATACATCCGGTCATACCATCTGCCATACAATACCACCCATAGGAACAACACTGCCAAACATGCCAGATAACACAATTCCTTCCCCATGCGTATGGTTCCATGATAGAGTATCAAATATACCACATCCAGTATAAGATTCCCACCTGCCAGAATGAGAATCCCCCGACAGGAATGCATGATCCGCAACAGACTGCCCTCATAGACGGCCTTTTCCATCTTCATAGGTGCCATACAGAAAAACAGGGCACCGATCAGCCAGTATCCGATGGGTAAAAAAATACATAAATAAGGCAGTACGATCCAGACTGTACGAGAAGAATCCGGATTGATCATACCTCCCACAATCAAGATTCCCAGTGCAATTCCAACAGCGATCAGATTGCCCACAGCACTTCTTCGCTTTTTTGCTTCATCAAGGTGAAGTGAGTAATAAACACCCTTGTATACGGTCATCTTCCTGACCTTCCCATCCACACCTAAGCATGAGACTGTCTCATAATCCTGTCCATATCGATTTTTCAACATACTTTCTTCTCCGTCAAGTTTCTCCCTCTCCTACGCAACACCTGTTTTCCAGTCAAACCTGTCTATTTTTCCAGAAAATTACTTTATTTCATCATTTTTCTATTCAAAACCTTCATCAGAATCCTTATCTTTCCATAAAGCAATTGCACATATGCACAAATTTCACGCCAAATTTGTCGCATTTTTTATGATTATATTCTTATTATACCCATAATTTGTTTTTTGTCAATTTCCTCATGACATATTCTGAAAATATTCTAAAAACACTTAAAACTATTCCATCTTTCACAACATCATGCCACACCTGCATTCCAATCTCTTGCAGAATTCTCCCAACCAGTGCAATTGCGTAAGCAACTCTTGCTCTTTCGCGGCAGGTCGTATCCTTGTGGGTCGCATTTTTTGTGACAGAAAATTTCCATTACACAAAAAAAGCCATGACATGCCTCTACACGTCATGGCCAATCCAATCTTTCGGTATCACGATCCTAATTCTCTTATGATCCTGATTCTCTTTTTCTCATATCCAGACTCCGTATGTATCTTCGCATCGGCAGAATCTGTTCCGGTGAAACGGACAATTCCTCTATCCCCCATTCCAGAAACTGCTTTGTCCATTTCAGATCTGCTCCCAGTTCTCCACATATGCTCACTCCAATCCCGGCTTTATGGGCATTTTCCACTGTCATCTGTATCATTCGTAACACTGCCGGATGATAAGGATCATAAAATCCATCCAATCTACCATTCTGCCGATCCATGGCAAGGGTGTACTGTGTCAGATCGTTGGTTCCGATGCTGAAAAAATCCACTTCCGGTGCCAGCAAATCACTGATCAGGGCCGCTGCCGGTGTCTCGATCATAATCCCCTGCTCCACTGTGCCAAAGGGAATCCCCTGTGTAAGCAATTCTGCTTTCACCTCCTCTGTCATCTGCCGAATCCGGTGTAACTCCTCCACATTGGTCACCATGGAATAGAGAATGGCAAGTGTGCCATATGCGCTGGCACGGAATAAGGCACGCAGTTGTGTCTGAAATACCTCCGGTCTGGTGAGGCAGAAACGAATGCCCCGACACCCCAGCGCCGGATTTTCTTCCGGTTCCAAGCCCAGATACTGACACTGCTTGTCACCGCCTATGTCCAGTGTGCGGATGATCACCGGTCTGCCAGCCATAGTTTCCACCACAGTACGATAGATTTCAAACTGTTCTTCCTCCGTAGGAGCCTGATGTCGCTCCAGATACAGAAACTCACTGCGAAACAGTCCAATCCCCTCTGCGCCGTTTTCCAACACCAGTGGCAGATCTTTGTCACTTTTGATATTGGCATACAACTTGATCTTCTGCCCATCCAGTGTGGCCGTTTCCTTCTCCTTAAAAAGCCCCAACTGTTTCTGCTGTTCCCGTGCAGTTTCCCTGTACACTCTCTGCTTCCGCTCCATCTGCACCAGAAACTCCGGTTCCGGCTCCACATACAGTTTCCCTGTTCCTGCCTCTAGGATGCAAGTGGAGCCTTCTCTCCATTCCTCCAATGGAATGGGGCAGTTCACCAGTGCCGGTATCCCCATTACCCTTGCCAAAATGGCAGTATGAGAATAGACAGAACCACGTACTGCCACAATCCCCTGCACCCGATCCGGATCCAATCCTATGGTTTCAGAAGGGGTCAGATTCTCTGCCACCAAAATGACAGGATCGGCTGTCCTTTCATTCTGGAACTTGGATGGCTCTATGACCAGTCCATGGTCTGACGCTGCCCCTTCCCTTTCTGCCTCCTGTAACCGTCCGGCTTTCAATACCTGAATCAACTGATTGGAAACATCCCGGATGTCTGCTGCCCGCTCCCGCATGTATGGATCTTCCATCTCTGCAAACATATTGGCAAATCTGTCTCTTGTAACTGCCACTGCATAGGCTGCATCCACCATCCGGCTGTGAATGACTTCTTCCACCGATTGCTGATATGCCTCATCTTTCAACAACATTTGGTGTGCTTCAAATACAGCTGCTTCTGCCTGTCCCACTCTGGCACATGCCGCTTCATACAGCTGTCTCAATCCGGCACCCACCTGCTCTACTGCGATCCGATAACGTATCACTTCCGCCTCTGCATCTGAAATGGATATGGGTAATTCCTGTTCCGCTTTTTTTCGAACGATATGAAGTCTGCCAATGGCAATCCCATCCCCGATGCCTGTTCCCTGGAATACCTGCACGATGCACCTTCCTTTCGTTCTGAATCATATTAGACAAGTGCGAAACTATGATACCGAACGCCTTTCACCAAAATTTTTACTAAAAAAACACGCTCTCGCTTCGGTTCCATGCAGCGGTACTAATATTTTTTATCGCTTATTGCTCAAAAAATAAAGTACCGGCATTTCACAGAGTTTTTTTAGTGAAAAATTTCTGATGTACAGGCTGTTTTTTACTCTATTCAAAGAGTTTCGCAATTGTCTATGAATCACATTTAGGTAATTGCGAACCTATGGTACCGAACGCCTTTTATCAGAAATTTTATTCCGCAAACTCACTTTCACTGACGTTTCTGATATTTACCCGCTGGTATACTTCTTCCACTTCCGACCGGGTGGCAAGGTACTTGGAAAATGC
>JAFTGN010000013.1 GCA_017457865.1 Lachnospiraceae bacterium
AGGTAATTGCGAACCTATGGTACCGAACGCCTTTTATCAGAAATTTTATTCCGCAAACTCACTTTCACTGACGTTTCTGATATTTACCCGCTGGTATACTTCTTCCACTTCCGACCGGGTGGCAAGGTACTTGGAAAATGCACTGGCGCTTCCTGCGGCAACAGCCAGACGGAAGGCATGCCCGTAATCCTGCTGCTTCAACCATCCTGTCAGAAATCCTGCCACCATAGAATCACCCGCACCTACTCCATTGACCAGTGTTCCACTTGGTGCGTCTGCCTGAAATACCTGTCCATTCTCTGCCACTAGTACGGCACCTTTTCCAGCCATAGAAACCATTACGTTTCGTGCGCCCATGTCCTGCAATTTCTTTCCATATTCCACTGCCTGATCTTTGGTCGTAATCTCTGTCTGGAAAATCTCACCCAGTTCATCATGGTTGGGCTTAATCAAAAACGGATGGTAGACCAATGTGTTGACCAGCAAATCCTTTGTGGCATCCACCACGATCAGAATTCCACGGTCTGCCAATGCTGCCATGATGTCACAATAAATGGTACTGGACAAAGAAGAAGGAACACTGCCAGACAGACACAGGATATCTCCCGACTTCAGTTTCCACAACTTATCCATCAGCAGGCGAAGTTTCTCTTTGGGAATCTCAGGTCCTGCACCATTGAGTTCTGTTCCCTCGATGGAGCGCAGCTTCAGATTGATACGGGACATCCCCTCTCTGATCCGGATGAAATCAGTCTGTACCCCCATTCCTCCTATGCGCCATTCAATTTCATCTCCGGTAAATCCGGCGATAAATCCAAGGGCAGTATTTTCCACTCCCAGATTTTTCAGCACAGTGGATACATTCAGCCCCTTGCCGCCTGGCAGGATCAGTTCTGAACTGGTGCGATTGGTTTTCCCTAATTGAAAATCCTCCACGGAAACGATATAATCCAAGGACGGATTAAATGTCACTGTATAAATCATAGTCTTCTCCTTTCAGCTGTCTTGTTCTGCTTCTTCCAGACTGCCATATCCGTACAGACGCACGGTATTGGATATGGTCAGCTTTGCCAGATTCTGTCCGCTTGCCGCCAGACCTGCCACAAACCGTCCATATAAGATCAGCAGAGTATCCGAATAAGTCAGCAGTTCTCCCCGCAGATAGGTCTCATAAGAAGTATTCCAGGGGGTGTCCTCTGCGGTATGGATGGTTCTGGCTGCAAATGCCAGATGGGGATATTGCTGTCTGAATTCCTCCATCCACTCTACCTGCAATGCCACGATCTGCTCTACGATCTGCTTCTGTTCTTCACTGCATACCGGCAGCCGATCTGCTAAGGCTGCATATTCTTCCGGCGCAGTGGATTCCATCATTCTGGCATACTTTTCCTCAATGAGATTGCGTCCTGCTGCCAGATTTTCTTCAAACTCCCGGATATACTGCTCCTGCATCTCCTCTGTCCAGGTCAGATACTGGCTGATGCGCATGATGCGAAAAGTCTCAAAATCATCCTGACACGCTGCCCTGCCCCCTTCATTCTGTACCTGGTCAAAGGCCTGGAACTCCATCCTTGCTATATATTCCGCCAATTCTTCTCTTCTCTCCATATCAGCCTCTTCCTTTCCCTGTTTTTATTTTCCAGCCAATTCCGGTCCATATTGTGCCAGATAACAGAGATCCGTCCCTTCTTTGGGGGTAATATCCCCTTCCAGACACAGTTCCCGGTAAATGGCCTCTGCCATCTGTTCAAATAAACTTACCGTCTCCTCTACCGCATCCACAGGCAGCTTCACTGCCTGTTCACACAACTCACAAACGGTCCGCAGCCGTTTCCACACCGTAGACTTTGCGGTCCGATACAGCCATTTTTCATGAGGAGCGTATTGTTTGTTGCATAGACATACAATGCGCAGTGCGGCATGAATGGCTGCATGTTTCATTAACGATGCTGCCACAAAATCCTGCCGGTTTGCCATGCGGCGGTAATTGTACTGTCCATTCTGGGAAAACTCGGTCACTCGCTGGGCCAGCAATACTTTTTGCACTTCTTCCGGATAGCACATCATCTTTTGGCGCATCTCTTTGATCTTTCCATCCGTTCCCCAAAACACAAATCCATTGGCAAACTCTGCCAGGTGTACCTCCGGTATGGCCAGCCATTCCTCTATGGTTTGTGGCAGTTTGGTAGTCCCCAGAACATGCAGCAGCAATTTTTCCTCTGTCCACACGCCCATACGGGAAGCTGGCAGATTCGAAACCAGCCCATGATTTTCCACATAAGAAGCCAGACATGCTTCATAGGCATTCTGCAATGCTTCTCCAATCTCTGCCGCGTCCTTTTCTTTCAGCCACAGGTAGCATCCGGGACCAAAATCATGATCCTCGGAATAGGCATCATCATATCCATAACAATCCGATCCTTCCCCGAATTTTCCGGCTCCGATCCGGTCTGCATAGTCCGGAAACTGTTCCCGTATCATCTTTGCGCAATCCGTCTTGAAAAAATCCCGGCTTACTTCCAGTCCTTTGGTATGCAGCGCATCCTCGTTTGCCTTTTTCTGTAAGAATACCTCTTTCTCCCGGGCAAACTCTTCTGCCACTGTCTGCCATGCATTTTCCCGGCGTTCCACAAGGCGCTGATACCCCTCTGTCTGTCCCATATACTGCTCGACCATGTCCGCTGCCTGACTGTAAAATCCGGCAGCCCTCTGGTACTCCTGCTGCCGTTCACACACTTCTCCCATGGCCGCCAGACCTGCTGCTCTGTGATTGTCCCGAACCCCTAACTGTTCAAACAGTACTTCTCCTAATCTGGCATGGGTCACTGCCTCTGTCAGCTTTTCTTCCTGTAACTCACTGTTGGCCAGATTTACATAGGTGACTGCCGTCTCAAATCCCTTGTCCGGCATCTGTCTGATAATGGACAAGGCATTGTGGAGACATTTGCCTGCCATGTCAAACCGTCCCAGTTCCTGATACAGCAGACTCACATTGTTGTATAGCTCTGCATACTGAAAATCTTCCGGCGGCACCTGTCCGTCAAAAATCTCAAACACCTGTCTGTAACAATCCATAGACTCTGTCAGATCTCCTGCCGCCCGAAGGGCATTGCCGCAGTTGAGCAGTGCCGTGCCGTAAGGGATGGTACCCTCTAATCCTTCCTGCCCCATCAAATCCAGAATCTCCCCCACGGTAGTCCGCACCTTGTCATACTGGCTGCTTTCTCTGTAAAATCCCAGCATCTCATTGAGAATGATGATCTGGGCCTGCACATCTCCTTCTTCTTTCGCCTGTGCCAGTCCTTTTACACCATATGTTTCGATGTCCTGCTGTGTGGCAGTGCCAAACAGGGCATCCAGTCCTTCTATAAAATCCTGTATATTCATTTCCTATCACACTTTCCGGGAATGTCTATGTTCCCTGTTTTCTCCGGTTTGCCCCTTCCAATTCCATGATCCTATTCTCCCCCTAGCAATGTTCATAAGACAACAGTTCCGTCAAATCTACACCGCTTTGCAGCTTTTTGGTCAGCTGTGTCCACCCGGATGCCCGGCTCTCTTTTAACAACTGCCGGTACAGCAATCCATTGTCTGCCTCCCGTCCCCGAATCCGGTTGTACCGTGCCTGAATCTGGTATTTCATCACCTGGCGAATCCGCAGGGGCGTGCCAGGACGAATCTGCTCCGATTCCGGATACCGTAACGCCAGTGTAAATGCCTCTGCCACCATGTCCGTCACCTGCCGTCCTGATCCTTCGTACAGAATCAGCCCGGCATATTCGTAAATCAATTCTGCCGGATATCGGATTCCGCTTTGCAGCCCCTGCTGTCGTACCAGTTGCTCTAACTGTTCTAACAGCCACATATCTTCCGGTATGTCTGACCGGTACAGTATATACACTGCTTTTAAGAATACCCAAAGCCGCCAGTGGGCAGTCTGCACCTGATGGGTCAGCAAATACTGGAGACACTCCCCAAGTGTACCACATCCTGCCTGCGGTATCTGACTCCCATCTTCTTTCAAGCCACAGGTACCTGCTGCCATCTGCTCCTTCACTGCCGGTATCATCTGACTCCCGGATTCTGTGGGACACCAATTCAGGTAATCTGCCCCATAACATTCGAACAATTCTTTGTCCTTCTGCTCTACTGCATAGTGGAGTATGTGAGACGTGGTAATGGCACGCTCATCGGATCCTTCCTCATATTCGCTGTATGCCTCCGCAAAGGCTTCCATGGGATTGCCTATGCCAAGAAACACCTGATACCGTGCCCATGCACAGTATGCATCTGCCCGCTCTTTGATTCTTGTGGCCCCTTCCATGTCCAGTCCGCTTGCCACACTGGCTCTCTGGTAACAGGCTTTGATCTCATCCAGTGTGTTCCGGTTTCGTTCAATGAGCTGACAGGCATGTGCATAACGATAGGTATCAATATAACTCTCCGCCGCCAGATTGATCAACCCCAGATACTCTTTCAGCAAGATTCCATCCTTCTTCCGTTCCACTTCGTCAAACAGTGCAATGGCATTCCTGGAATCCCCCAGAAAGTTATAGCTTTCAATGCCGCACTTGATCAGTGTATAAAATGTCCGGGAAAATTTCTGCAACGAATCCTCGTATCGCTCCTTCATCTGCCACAACCCACGAAACAGATAACTGGTTTGCTTCATATCGTGATCCTGTCTGTCCATTTCCAGACGCAGCTGCTCCACTGCTTCCACCAGTCCCTGCTGCTGATAATCCGATTCCTCTATCTGTAACCACTCCACCGGAACCATCTGCCGATATCCGGTCAGAAACAAACCATAGTAGTCTCCTGTTTCCAGCATTCTGACCATATCCTGTAATCTGCGAATCTGGCACAGCATCTCTCTGGTCGTATCGGTTCGATAATGGGGATTGCGATCCAGACCCAGTTTCAAAAAACTGCGCATCTGATACACCAGCATCCGGTTCTGCCCTTTCGGAACAGGCACTTCCTCCAGTATATCCAAGTAAGTCTGGAAGGGTTCTGTCACCTGCACACCGGTAAACAGTCTGGCACCGATGGCCGCCACCGCATACAGATCCGTCTGTTTCATAAACTCACCCCGTCCCGGCAAAAACTGCTCCGGCGCCCCAAAACCTGTACAGCCTCCATATAGCCTGTTCTCCCGCTGTCCCACGCCATTTTCATTCATGGGCAGGGCATTTTGCAGGTCCAGAAAACGGGCAGACCCAAACTCCCCCTGTTCTACCACACAGTTTTCCAGAAAAATATTGCCCGGATGCAGATCCATATGTAAAAATCCATTCTGATTGCTGCCACAGCGATGGAGAATTCTCAGTGCATGGAGCACCTTTTCCAACACCTGTAACTGGATGCCGATGGGAATCTGTCCTGCCCCATAGGTGGATTCCAACTGACCGATGACCTCTTCCAAAAACAACCCATGATGGACAAACTGCATGACCGCATATTCTGCCGCCCCGTCCCCGATGACTTTCAAAATGGGAATCACAATATTTTCTCTGGTGCTGTTGGCAATCTGCTGGGTATACACCTTTTCCCTTTGCAGCGTCAGTTCCTGCACTGTGTCAAAAGGCAGACGCTTCAAGGCATAGAAAAACCCTTCCTCCTGCCCTGCTACCCGCTCCACTGCCTTATACAGACAAGTATATGCTGTCTGCCAAACAGTCTCCACCACTTTGTAATCCCCGATTATCTGTCCTTCCATATGCGTCCCCCCTTGTGCCTGTCCTTTTTTACCGCCGCTCTTCTTTCAACTTAAATTTATTTTAGCAAAGATAAGGGAAAGATACAAGGAAAAAGGGGAGAAAAAACAATGCCCTTCCATCTCAAATTTTATCTTTCCATATTGATTTCATTTCTACCTTCCCATAGAAAATCACGATTTTATCATATTATCACGATTTATTTGTATTTATCGTGATTTTTTACTTTTCTTTTTGCAGCCATTATGTTATAATATATTATGTTTCCCTTGCAATCACGATCATTCGCTGATTTTCTCTATTGAAAGTGTTTTGTAATCTCTAGTTTTCTGATTTTAATGAAAAGGAGTGAGGAAGATGATATTTCATGAAAGCAGTCACCTGGAATTAAAAGAACAAATCAACGCCGAGTTCAAAAAAGAAATCATTGCTTTTGCCAATACAGATGGCGGTGAAATTTATGTAGGGGTAAACCGTGACGGTATCGCCGTAGGTTTGACCCAACCCGAACAAGATATGGAACGGACCAGCAGTATGATCCGGGATGGGATTCATCCAGATCTGTTGCCTTTTACTTCTATTGAGAGAGTTCGTGTAGACGAAAAAGATTTAATCCATATTACCGTAACCAGAGGCGGGCGTCCGCCTTATCATTTGTCAGACCGTGGTTTAAAACCCAGCGGTGTCTATATCCGTCATGGTGTTGCCTCCATTCCTGCCAGTGAAGAAATGATCCGGGAGCTGATCCGAGAAAGTGATGGCACCACCTATGATCAGGCGCGCTCTTTGAACCAGGATCTGACCTTCCATTATGCCACACAGTATTTTGCCAGACGAAACCTGGGGTTCCTGCCGGAAAACCAGCGTACCCTTGGCATTTTAGACAGAGATCATTTCTATACCAACACCGCACTGCTGTTATCCGATCAGTGCGAACACAGTATCAAATGCGCTGTATTTGACGGTACGAACAAACTGGTTTTCCAGACCCGAAAGGAATTTTTCGGTTCTATTTTAAAACAGCTCGAAGAGGCTTATGAATATATCAGCCTGTTCAATCACATTCATGCAGATTTTGAAGGACTTGTTCGCATTGAGCAACGTTCCTACCCGGAATATGCCCTTCGGGAAGCCCTGCTCAACACCATCATACACAGAGACTACAATTATTCCGGTGATACCATTGTCAATATTTTCTCTGACCGCATGGAATTTGTGTCCATCGGCGGACTGGTAAAAGGGCTGACTCTGCCGGATATCATGCATGGGGTTTCCCAATCCAGAAACCGGATTCTCGCCAATGTGTTTTATCGCCTGCATCTGATCGAAAGCTATGGCACCGGAATCCAGCGAATCTTAGAAAGTTATGCCGAAAGCGGTCTACAGCCTTCCTTCCTGCCGGAAGCGGCCTCCTTCGTCACCGTCCTGCCAAACAGAAATTATCCTGCCGAAGCTCCCAGACAGATGTCCGCGCACAAAGGATCTGTAGATTCTCCTGCTTCTCACACAACCATATGGGAAACCATGCCTGCTTACGGAAACACCGCCAATTCTCCGGAGGAACAAGTATTGCAGCTTCTGGAAAGCGGACAGCTGCTTACCAGAAAAGAAATCCAGAACCTGCTGCATTTCACCGAGTTTCCCACCCGGAAACTGCTCGCTTCCCTGTTGGAACAGGGTAAGATTCATATGGTGGGGAATGGGCGGAGCACAAGGTATGGGAAAACCAAATAAGCAAAAGAAACACAAGAGACGTTCCCTTAACCGATTCGGATAGGGAAAGTCCCTTGTGTTGTGTTATGCCAGGTCAATGATGCGCTTTACTTCATCTTTGTCGATATACTGGTATAAGTTTTCAAAACTCGATATGTACCGTTTAAGTTTTGCTGCAATATCTTCGTCTTCTCCATGCTGGAAATTATAGTCATCCGAATAACGTTTGCTCATGTAGTTCCAGAATTTCGTTCCCTCCTCAGATGCATGTGCAACTTGATTTCGAAGATTACACAGTTCTGAATAATCCCTCATGTTTTTCTGCAGCTTTTTCCCATATTTTCCCAAATTCAACATAGTAGCACCTTGAATCATCGCTTGTGCTTCTGCATCATTGATTTTCACAAAATATCCTCTTTTAGTCCTATCATACCATATCCTTACACAATATCTAACAAAGAAATGATTCACATCTTTCATGATATATAAATTTTTTCTTTCATTCTCTTTTTTCTTTAGATATATTTTTTCAAACTTTTGCAACATATCCTCTTCGCTCTCATTCATATCCTGATCATAATAATACACCAGTCCGCAATGTACATATTCTGATGTCATCTTTGATTCTGTAATAGTCAGTGCCTGTTGAATAAAGTTTTTTTCCAAACACCATTTAATCTGTTTCACATAATGCAATGGTCTGTTTTTCATCTGCTCATTTTCATCTATCACAAGCAAATCACCATACTGCTCCTTAATGTCCTGCAAAATAATTTCCAAAAGTGTATTCTTTCCGCTACGGTGTCTTTCCAATTCATTATAGTATCGAGAAACTCTACTGATTGCCTGATCAAATTCATTGACTTTACAAAGCTTAATCGAATCAGATGCATCTGTAAGCGCTTGCATCAAATCTTTTATATTTTGATCTGCGTCTTTTTCTGAATCAAAATACCTTTTCAAATCATCTCCCCAACCATACTGTTGGAAAATTCTCATGGCAGTCACCAATTCATACGGTTTATATTGTTCACTCACCTCTTCTATTTCGTGGAATTGATTTTCAAACTCAAAACGTGTCGCCACTTTTTCTTCTAATACAACATCTTGTCCCTGCAACAATTCGATTACCGCATTTAATTCTGCTGCAGCATCTCGAAATCCCCCCTGCATATCCATGTAAAGATGAATTTTATTTTCACCAGTTCCTTTTACTTTATGAACAATTTCCAACAAATTTGGTTTTCCAAACTCATCCAATTCATTTACATCTACAAAGAATGTCTCTGCCTCTATGTCTTTGTAAAAATCTTTTCTCAGAAAGTCTTTTTCGACAAGATCTGGAGTTTTCGCCTCCAATTCTTTCAACGCATCTGTAATATCAACCCGCAAAGGTGTAACCGGTTGTATGTAATCCAGAATTCTTTCCTGATAAAAGGAATTAGGTGATCTGTTTAATTTGTATGCCTTATATCTATCATCTTCCTTTGGGTTCACGACTGCCTTTGCTTTATCAGATACAATGACAACAATTCGATCCACTGCTTTCCCTTCATTTGCAAGCAATTGCAAAAAATATTTTGTACCCGCTTCTAACTGTGAAATACCATTAAAATAGCATTCGATACTTTCTGTTTTCATATGATAACAATTTAACTTCATTTCAAACGGAAACGTGCTCATTGCCAATAAAATAACATTTTCTTCTTTTGCCATTTTGAATTCTCCTTATCCATAAACTCGCATTTGTAAATTTACAAAAATATTAAAAGTTCTCATAAAATTTTTGATAGTATGTTTTCAATTTCTGTCCCAAAATTATTTATACTCTACATTTAACATTTTTATTATCCAATTTCACCTACTCTTTTTATGATGGTTTTTCAATTTTTTATAAATCAAAATCTCCTCTTCCACTTCTTCTATATCCATATCAAAATATACCATTCCTAAATTCCCATACAGTTCTATCAATTCGTCCCTTCTGATTCCAAACATTTCTGCCACTCGACCATGTGAAATCATCCCATTTTTGATATATGGATATACAGTCAGTGCTTTTCTTTCCAGTTCTGCTTTTTTCTCATTCATCTTTTCATGTTCATCCTCCTCTCCATCACTGTTTCTTCATTTCTCGTTCCATTGCTCTTATTATATAAAATCTTCCCTTTTCTTTCAAGTCCATTTCCACACTTTCTTCTAAAAAAGGACAGCGTGCTATCCTTACATCCTGTCCCAATCCATAACCTTATTCTACACTTTCCCATCCTCCACCGGCTTCTGCGGTGCAATCACATCCACCAGATACCTTGCGGAGCAAAACCGGTGATTACAGTCATACCTTCTCCACCCGCTCTCCTCATCCACGATCCGCAATACCAATGGTTTCTCACACTTCTTACACACAAAGGTAATGGTCTTGGTCAACTCATCCCTGCTGTATTCTCCATCCTTGATCAAAAACATACCAGTACCCTCCTCAATCTAAATTGAAAAACCGTCCGATCTGATTCCAGCACTTTGCCAGCAGTGGCACGCTCCCCACTGCCCCAATCAGGCTTTGGGAGAAGGAAACCCGATAGGGCAGATGCAATGCGCTACAGCCTTTCTGCACCTGCCATTCTACCCAGTCCATCACCGGCTGATGGGTAAGAAAAGTCAGCAATACAGCAGTGAAAAACAGAACGATGCGGGCATTCCATGCAGATGCAACCAAGCCTGCCAATCGCACGATTGGTTTCATCCACAAAATCATCCACCAAAACAGAAGCAATGCCAGCCAGGTAAGCACGTCTGCATTTCCTCCCATTGCCAAAAAAGTGGATACCAGTTGCAACACAAACAGGGAACTACCCACCGCCAGAGCCTGTACCACGAGAAAATAGCGGATCACATAAACCAGACGATGGGTTGCTTCCCGCACATATCCCTGCTCCAGACGGGTGATGGCAAGAACTGCCAATATGGCAGGGATGAACGCCAGTACACCTGCGGTTTTATGGAGTTCCTGCCAGGCATCCATACCATAAGTGAAGCAGATTTCCATCTTCCTTCCCTGTAAGATGCGAACTGCGGCAAATACAGCCAGTCCATAGACTACACCAAAAGTCACCACCAAATGAAATCGTTCCCGCTCAACCCTTTTCATCACCGGCACCTTCCTTTCGTGCACACAACAGTTCAGGAATCGGCAAACCCTTTGCCTAAAACAAAACACATCCCCTGCGGGTCTTTTCACAACCAATCAGGGGATGTCCTGTTTTCTGCAAACAACCATTTGCCCCCTGTTATATTGTATATGATTCAGTGGGGATAAGTTTGCACACCAATTTTAAAAAGGAATCATTTTTTCTCAACTGTATTTTCTTACGATGTAACTGTTCAGTACCCTCACAGTTACGCATGCTCAAATACCAATATCTCATCCAGGGATTTTCCCTTTTCCAATCCTTCTGATAACCGGATCCATCCACATTCCGCTGCCTGTCTTTTCAACCCAGCATATAAGCGGCTGTTGTCCGCCTCCAACCCCAGAAAATGATTGTACTCCATTATGGTTGCATAGCCGGTCAGTGTCACCAGATCCAGTCGCCCGGGGTATTGTTCCGCTCTCTGGCGGTACCCTTCCAAAGCAGCCTCATAGCAGTCTGCTGCCTGTCTGCTCAGCTGGTTTCCCTGATACACATACAAAATTTTTCCGGCAATCCGCAAAATATGCCAGTATACCAACCGGTTGGCATCCTGCAAATAAACAGCACTTGTGAGAGAAGCCAGCCAGTCTGCCAGTTCTGGCGTGACTGCTTCCATCCAGAAAGCAGACACACATTTCAGAAACACCCACAGATCATAGGCGTTCCACCGTTTCTGCCGGATGGCAGAAGCCATCATCTCTGTGGCATATTCCTGCCTTGCAGATTCAGATGCAACCTCCTCTGGGGAAACCTCTTGCCCTACAGATTGAAACAACCCTGACCAATCCAGACACCCCTGAAAAAATTCCGGTGCATAAGTCCAGAATAACTGCCTTGCCGCCACCTCATCAGACTGCCGCAGATGCACACTGTAGTGTAGCAAATGTGCCAACGTGATATGCCGGTTTCCCTCATCTGTTCCAAATACTTCCAAAGCCTTTTCATAATAGTCTTCTGGTGACCTGCCCGCAAAAATCAATGCGGTGCCCAAACAGCTGTAGGTACGGCCTTTCATTTTTTCATACTCTGTCCCATCCACGGCTTCCGGGGACCCACATACACCATAGCTACTGTCTCTTTCCGTTCCTGCCTGATCCACTGATTCCGTTCTATCATTCTCAGCCATAGGATGATGGGGTTGGATACCAGCCCCTGCTTCATTCAGCGGTTTCCCTCTGCCATACTCAATATTATTTCCTTCTAATTCTGCTACATTTTGCATCAATAATACCACTGCCTGCTCCGGCTCTAACCGATCCTCATAGGCTGCGGCAATGCGGTTTCTCATGCCGATGCGCCGCAGACGGGGCAGATCTTCCATTCCGGACAACTGCTCATACAGAGACAACGCCTCTCCCGTCTCTCCTTTGTGGGTGGCACAGGCGATGCCGCTGTACAGCAGACTTTGCACATCTGTGCGTCGGCATCTTCCGGCATACCGCCTCTGTAGATCATACAACCCATGAAACTGATAGGTACAAAGTCCATACGCAATATCATTCTGCACCAATGCCGTTTCCAGCTGTTCCACTGCCTCGTGCCAGCGGTTGTCGGCAAATGGGATGTCTTCCCTCTGTAGTCTGGCCAGGGGAATGAGATACCGGTATGCCCCTTCATAAAACCGGTTATAATCACAGGCTGCATAAGCTGTCATGCATGCCCGGATTTCTGACAATTCCTGCCTGGCTCTCTGCAAAGCCACCCTCTGCCCATACCGGGAATGTGCCATACCGGTCTGGAAGAAACGCAGCAGCAATTCCCGCTGCAATGACATGGGCTGTTTGTGCTGTTCCTCCATCCATTTCTTCCACGCATCCTGATACTCTAACGGCATCCCTTCCATCACCCTGCGTTCTTCCGGTGACAGCAGGTCATAAAGCAGCAGGAGACTTGCATTGTCCTCGTTTTGTGCGGTGATCTGTTCTGATTCTCTTTCGTTTCGATCATACTTCTCCATGTTTTTTATTCTTCCTCATTCTCTCTTTTGCCAAGAAGAGATTCATACCCTGAAAACCAGCGATACAGACTATATGTTACCGGGTACACCATCGCACTGCACAGTGCCTTTAACTGTTCCTCCCGCTCTCCCTGGCGTTCCGTTTTCAGGCAGATTTCCTTTGCTGCATATTGCAGGTCACGATTGATGACCATCAGCAGGCATATCAATGGAAACTGCTCTTTCAATTCCTGATACAGGCGGCTTCGGGAAATCTGTTCCTCTTCCGGCCAGTGATTCACCCATTCTTCTAACAGCGCATCCCGGTACAACAGTGCATATACCATCAGGCTGTCTGTCTTGTCCAGCTGCCCCTCCATCTCCCATGGTATATTCTGCCAGTAACAAGTGGACGCTTCCTCATACAAATCCCTTCCCCAGTAACCAGCGTGTATCAGATATTCC
>JAFTGN010000109.1 GCA_017457865.1 Lachnospiraceae bacterium
AATTTTATTCAAAAAACACGCTTTCGCTTCGGTTTCACGCAGCGGTACTAATATTTTTTTCGCTTTATGCTCAAAAAATAAAGTACCGGCGTTTCACAAAGTTTTTTGAATGAAAAATTTCTGATATACAGGCTGTTTTCTGGTCTGATAAAAGAGTTTCGCAATTGCCTAACGATTTTGATTTCATTATATCACAAATGGCAAGGGTTTCAGATAAATATTTCCAAATACACATGCCACAACCAGCAATACGCTGACTGTCATGCAAATCAGATCTCTTGCCACAAACGGATATTGTTTGTAACCGGAATTTCTGGTCCGCAGGTAAAATCCTCTGGTTTCTGCTGCCACTGCGCTGCTGTCTGTCCGCCGGATGGCATTGATCAGCAATGGGGCACAAATGGGCAGTACCAGCTGCATCTTCTTGATGGGATTGCCCGTATCAAACTCTACCCCTCTTGCGGTCTGTGCTTCCATGATCTCATGCATCTCATCTGTCAAAATGGGAATAAACCGAAATGCAGTGGTCACGATAAATGCATACCGATAACTCATGCCCAGATTCTTCACCAATGCATTGGCCAGATCCGTCATTTTGGTCATCATCAGCACCATGGTCATAGCGGTAGCTGCATTGAGCACACGCATGGTCACAATATATGCGGAAATCAGTCCTTGATCTGTCATAAACAAAAACAAGTTATTTCCCTGTCTGATGAACAGAATCTGCAACACCAGTATAAATGCACAGGCTACAAATAACTTTTTCAGCAATTTCAGCACATTTGGCAGTACATGGCCGATCTTTGCAATCAGCAGTAATCCCAGAAAAAACAGGGTCTGGGTCAGCACCGTATCTGTGATGATGCATCCCACGCAAAGCATCACTGCCAGAAATAATTTTGTCAACGGATTCATCCGGTGAAACACCGTATCCGCATCTACATAATCCAAAGCTCCCATGGTCTATTTCTCCTTTAACAATGCTACCATCTCAGGGATGTGATTGACCGCTGCAAACTTTCCGCCTAATCTGGCTCCTAACTGGATCATCTGTGGCGGCATGACAGAAGCCGCTTTCATGGCTTCTTCATTTCGGAATACCTCTGCTGTGGTACCATCTGCCAGAATCTGTCCCTGTGTCATAATGATCACCCGATCTGCAAAATCCAATACCACTTCCATGTCGTGACATACCATGAGTACCGTCACTCCTTCTGCATTCAGTTTTTTGATGGCATGCATCATCTGCATACATTCTCTGTAATCCAGGCCAGTGGTAGGCTCATCTAAAATCAATAGTTCCGGAGACAGTGCGATCAGAGAAGCAAGTGCCACTCTCTGCCGTTCTCCTCTGCTGAGACTAAAGGGTGCATCCTCCCCGCAAAAGCCATATTCCGATAAAATCTGTTCTACTTTCTCTGCTATTTCTTCCTCGCTCTTGCCGGAAACCATCTTTAGCCCAAATCCAATTTCTTCCCGCACGGTATTCTGACAGATCTGCCGATCGGGATTCTGGAATAAAAATCCCACATGAGCTGCGATCTGGCTGACCTTCGTCTTCTTTGTGTCCAGCCCTGCCACCCGCACCCTGCCGGATAGCGGCTTTAACAGTCCCATGGTCAGTTTGGAAACCGTGGATTTCCCTGCTCCGTTTGAGCCGATGATGGCGGCAAACTCTCCTTTTTTGATCTGAAAGGAGATGTCATGTATGGTTCCTGACTGATTCTCATATTCAAATGATACATTTTCAAATACAATCATACGTATTTCCTTTCCTTTTGTAATTCCTTTTAGACAATTGCGAAACTATGGTACCGAACGCCTTTCATCAAACATTCTTCTCATAATTATCTATATTTTCACCAAATAGTCTATCTCTGTTACAGCGCCGCCTCATTTCTTAACTCCTGTATATAGGACTCCATCTCATCCATATTCAGACAGATTCTGCCGCTTCCAATTCCCTCTTCTGCCAACGCATCAGACAATGTTACAATACGAGGACAATTGATGCCGATCTCTTCCAGTTCCTGTGCATGCTCCAACACAGTTCGCACAGGTCCCTGATATCGGATGGTTCCTTTTTCCATGACCACCAGTTCTTTTGCAAACTCGCAAAGCAGCATAATCTTCTGTTCTACCACGATGATGGTCATCCCATACTCTCTGTTAAACCGTCGCAATAACTTGAAAATCTGATAGCTGCTCTGTGGGTCCAGCTCTCCGGTAGGCTCGTCTAAAATCAGCACCTTGGGACGCAGCGCAAGAATTGCCGCAATGGCCACCTTCTGCTTCTGTCCTCCGGATAACCCGGCAATCTTCCGGTCTTTCAGATCACGGATGCCAATCAGTTTCAGTGCTTCCTCCACTCTTGCCGGAATCTCTTCCTTGGGCACACCGAAATTTTCCAGTCCGTACAGCAGCTCATCCTCTACAATAGAAGCCACCATCTGGCTGTCAATGTCCTGTAATACCGTTCCTACAGACACTGCCAGGTCGGTCAGAGACACGTCAAAGGTATCCTTTCCGTCTACCACCACATGACCGTAATATTCCCCCTTATAATGGTGGGGAATGGTGCCGTTTAACGCATAGGTCAGAGTAGATTTACCTGCGCCGGAAGGACCGATGATGCCTACAAATCCACCCTCCGGGATTTCCAGTGAAATGTCCTTCAATACTTTCTTTTCATATCCTTCATAAGAAAAAGTCAATTCCTTTACAGAAATCATCATATGCCTCCTTTTCCAGGTATGATTACGTTCCAATATTCGACAGAGATTTGGGAAATCTTCTTTTCGCGCCAGGTTCCATCCTTGCGGGTCGCACTTTTTGGCCACAGAAATTTTCTGTTACCCAAAAAAGACTTCCCAAATCTTTGTACAAATACCGAATTCGTGGAGAACACATTTTCTCCACGAATCGGTTGTCCTTCTCAGTTACATCACGAGTTTCTCCCAACATGACCACTGCAAACCCATGAAACGGTTCCGCATCTTCACAGATCGTCACATTATTTCTTCAATGCGGTCTTTAATGGCAGATACAGAATATACACAATGATGGTATTGATGATTGCAGTTCCCAGTACAATCGGAACATATGCAGCCATTGCAGAAGCTTCCATGTGATAGAACAGGAACAAGCCTACTACAAAGCTGCCACCACTGACGACTGTGGAAACAAACGTAGAAACAATGGAAGTCAGATTCACTTTGCCTGCCTGCATGGGAATCCGAATCAACAGACACATCACAATGGCACCAAACAATTCAGAATATAAATTCAAAAATGGAGATGGTGTGTTGACCTGGCACAATGCACCGGCAATCAATCCGATGATGGCACCGTAAATCAACTTTGGACGAATGAGCAGGATTGCCAGACAATACATGGCAATCATAAAGTTGGGCTTCATGCCAAAGAAGGAAAAGCTGGTGGATAAGAAACGCAGTACGATACCTGCTGCCAATAAAACTGCCACCAGAATCAGATCTACGATCTGTAATTCATTGTTGTTGCTGTTGTTCTTCATGACTCTTTTTTCTGCCATAGTGTTCACCCGGACTGTATATACAGCCACTATCCTTTCTTTTAGAGTTCAGCACATCTGCCCGGCATCATCCTTTTCTGTACTGCAAAAATTGCTACCGTTTCCATAAAAAAAGCCCCTTTGTATTACAATGATGTAATACAAAAGGACAGATAAAAATTCTGCGGTACCACCTTTTTTGGTTTGACAACCCACTCCATTCAAATATGCTGACACATATCCTACCGTTAACGCCGGCATACGTCACCAGATACTAGGCTTTCGCCGTTCCCCTTGCCCTCGACGGTCCATTTACAAGACTGCATCTCCGCAGGAATCTCAGCTTTCTCCTGCTCTCTGTATGGCGCATCTTCCTGTTTTATCTCCGTCTCATCGGTTTTGCATGGGTTTATTATAATCATATTTTCCAAAAACGTCAAGTGTTTTTCTTCTCTTTCCATACTTTTTGTGGATTGTGCCCAATTTTCCTGCACATCATTTTACAAAACACAATCCCCGTCAGCGTGCTGACAAGGGTTGCCACCAATGCTGGCCCTGTCACGGCTGCCGGGTTCACACTGCCATACTGGGCACGATAGGCAATCACATTTACCGGAATCAGCTGAAGAGAGGAAATATTCAACACCAGAAAAGTACACATTTCATCACTGGCAGACCGTTCTGATACAGATATGGTTTTGACATCCTGCTTTTTCCCTGATGGCTCCTCTGAGTCTGCAACTGCTTTTCCCTCTGCCCGCTCTTCTTCTAACTGTGCCAGTGCCTCCATTGCCTGTAGTCCTGCCGGTGTGGCTGCCCAGCCAAGCCCCAGCATGTTTGCCACAATATTGGTACTGATATGGGTTCTTGCAGAGTGATCTTCTGGAATATAGGGAAATAAAAAACGAAGCAGGGGCTGCAACAAACGGTTTAACTGTGCCAGCAGACTGCTTTTGTCTGCAATTTCCATGAGACCACACCACATGCCCATGACACCGGCCATCAGGATACACAGATCCACGGCTTCCTTTGCAGCAGACAAGGCTCCGTCCGTCACCGCCGCCAGGTTTCCGTGAAAACCTGCCCATATCATGCCTATTCCAATCATTCCTGCCCAAAGCCAGTTTAACATATCCACTCCAACAAAATGAGCAGTTCTTACAGCTGCCAGACTGTAAGTAACTGCCCTGCTTGGTATAGCATACGCAATATAATGTCCCAATATACCTGTGAGATCTGTTGATTCATCACCCAGACTTTTGCGATGCAAAATTTTTGTTACATTGTATTTTTTGAGATTTTATATTTCTTCCAATAATGCCTGATACACATCCCGCTTGGACATGCCTCTGTCTGCCGCCACCTGCTTCATGGCCTCTTTTTTGGTCATGCCCTTTGCCAGATACACTTCCATGTGTTCCGGAAGTGTCAATGCTTCCCACTGCTTCTGCTGTTCCTGTGCCAGCTCCTGCCTGCTTTTGCCTTCTATCACAAGGACACATTCTCCTTTTGGCTCATTTGCCTGATAATAGACCACAGCTTCTGTCAGTTTGGTCTGGAAAAATGTCTCATGCTTTTTGGTCAGTTCCCGGCATACCGTCAGTCTTCGATCTCCCAGTGTCTCCAATAGTTCCTCTAATGTACGCACCAGACGATGGGGAGCTTCATACAACACGATGGTTCGTGTCTCCTCTCTCAGTTCTTCTAACGTCTGCTTCCGTTCCTTTTTATCTACAGGCAGAAATGCTTCAAAAGAAAACCGTCTGGTCTTTTGGCCTGATGCGGTCAATGCCGTAATACAGGCACAGGCTCCCGGCAGTGCTGTCACGGCGATCCCGGCTTCATAACACTGTTTCACCAGTTCTTCCCCCGGATCGGAGATGCCCGGTGTCCCTGCATCTGTAATGCATGCCACGTTTTTTCCCTGCTGCATCTGCTCCACCAGCCACTGGGCTTTGTCATACCGATTGAATTCGTGGTAGCTGGTCATAGGGGTTTTGATGGCAAAATGGTTCAACAGTTTGATGCTGTTTCTGGTATCCTCTGCTGCAATCAGGTCCACTTCCTGCAACACCCGAACTGCACGATATGTCATATCTTCCAAATTTCCAATCGGTGTTGCCACCAGATAGAGCTGTCCACTCATCCTGTTCCTCCATTCTGCTTTCTTTGTCCGCTGTTTCTAATACCCATATACCCCTGTAATCTCTTTGGTATAAGTGCCATCCTCCTGAAAGACAATCAGCGGCGGTTCCACTGTCACCCTTGCCCGACTGCCCCGGATGGCTTCTACCAGTACCATGTTTGGTTCTTTGTCCACATAAGGATGGACCATTTTCAGACGTTTCGGCTCTAAATGATACTTTCGAAGCAGTTCCATCATATCTGTCAGCCGAAATGGACGATGCACCATATAAAACCTTCCGCCGGGCTTCAACACCAGTTCTGCTTCCCGAATCACATCTTCCAATGTACAGCAAATTTCGTGTCTGGAAATGGCCCTGCTCCTGTTGGGATTTTGCAGTCCATGATCTGCAATCATATAAGGGGGATTGGAAGTAACCACATCAAATACCGACTTGCCAAATATCCGATCTGCCTCCTTAATGTCTCCGGTGACGATCTCTACTTTGTCTTCCAGATGGTTCAGACGGACACTTCTGCCTGCCATTTCTGCCACTTCCTCCTGAATTTCCAGTCCGGTAAAGTGACGGCCTTTTGTCTTGGCTTCCAGCAGGATGGGAATAATGCCGGTTCCGGTACCCAGATCCAGCACGCACTCCCCTTCTTTCACTTTTGCAAACCCGGATAGCAAAACCGCATCCATCCCGAAGCAAAACCGCTTTTTGTTCTGGATGATCCGGTAACCATTCCGCTCCAAATCATCAATCCGCTCTCCCTCTAATAAGGGGACTTCCAGCGGCGGTGCTGCAGGCTGTGTTTCTTCTGGTTTCCATATCCCCTGTGTATTTTGTTCCTGTTCCATTTCTAATCCATCTGCTTCGCCCTGTAATCTTTCCTCGGTCATCATAACTTTGAATTGCTGCCTTTTTCCAGATTTTCCAATTTTTCCAACGCACGCAGTTCTGCATCCTGAATCTTCTCATCTCCGCGCTTTCTGCGGGTCTTAAACTTCAATTCCTTTACCGGATACTCTCTGACTTCCTTTTCGTCATTTTCCAGTGTGACGATGACTTTCACCAGCTGTCTTAAGACATTGACATTTTTCACTTCACCCTTCAATCCATCTGATGTGGTGACGAAATCTCCTTCATTTGGCAGCTTGCTGTTCAGCCATTCGTAAGTTTCCTCTTCATTTTTCAAGCAGCACATCAGACGGCCGCATATGCCGGAAATCTTCACTGGATTCAAGGATAGGTTCTGATCCTTCGCCATCTTGATGGACACTGGTGCAAACTCTGACAGATAGGTATGACAACACAGCGGACGGCCACACATGCCGATGCCTCCCCGTATCTTCGTCTCATCCCGCACCCCGATCTGCCGCAGTTCGATTCTTGTCTTGAAGATAGATGCCAGATCCTTTACCAGCTCCCTAAAGTCGATTCTGCCGTCTGCAGTAAAGTAAAAGAGCACTTTATTATTGTCAAATGTATATTCACAATCAATGAGCTTCATCTCCAAGCCATGCTTTGCAATCTTTTCTTTGCAGATTTTCAGTGCTTCTTTTTCCTTTTCCCGATTCTGTCTGTTCCGTTCCTCGTCTTCTTCTGTGGCAATGCGAATCACCGGTTTGAGCGGCTGAATCACCTTACTTGCCAGTACTTCCCGTCTGCCCAAAATCACAAATCCATATTCCACACCACGAGCCGTTTCTACGATCACATGAGAATGAGGCTGGATCTCAAAGCCAGTGGGATCAAAATAATAAATCTTTCCAGCCTGACGGAAACGAACGCCAATCACTTCAATTTTTTCATTTGCAGACTCCTTTGCCGGTTTGCATGGTATTTCCTCTCCCTGAGTGGATGCTTCAATCTCAACCGGTTCCAGGTCTGCCTCCGGCATTTCCTGTTCTGCTTCCAGGATATGTTCTCCTTTGATTTCCTTCTCCGGTTCCAATTTCTTTACTGTCTTCGTTTCTTTTTCCAATGCCACTGCACGGCTTTCTGTGTTCTCCGTGACTCCCTCTGCTCCATTTCTGGATTTTCTTCTGGAATTCCGATCAAACTTGGAACGACTTTGACTGCGCTCTTCCTTATTGCGATTTGCATGTTCTTTTTTATGGGGTTTGCCCTCCCCTTTTCGATTCTGACTTTTGTCTGCCTTCCGGTCTGCATTGAAATTCTTGCCGATATCTGCTTCGCTGTAATATCCCTTCTGCACATGCTGACGCGGACTGCTCTCTACTCTCTTTTGTGTGGAATTTTCTTCCTCTTTATTCACTGCACTCATATGCCCTCCATCCTACTGATTCATTTTGTCATTTATTGCAACTGTTCAGCACCCTCACAATTGCCATTTATTTTGATTCCAGTCATTTGAAACCGGTTTTTGTCTGCACATGCTCAACGCTCTGCCTCTTTCATAGTTTCCAACAGCAACTGCATGGTCAATTCAAAATTCACATTGGCATCCAATCTTCTTCTGGCAGTCTGTATGGCTTCCAAAATCAATTCTATTCCTTCATAAGAACAACGTTCTGCTGCCCGTTTCAATTCAAATGCTTCCTCCTGAAACACCAGCAGATTCACATCTTTTGTGGCTTTGAAGAGCAGCACATCCCGATACCAAAGTTCTATAAAATCCAGGCAGTCTTTGATATCGCTCTGATAGGTCCCCAATAAAGCCACTGTCTGAATCAGTTGCTCGGTCTGCATCCCATGAATCTGCCGTAACACCTGCCGCAAACTGGCAATCATTTCCATAAACTGATCGGATGCTGCCATTTTCATTGCTTTTCCGATGTTTCCCTTGGTAAAATGCAAAATGGACGTCATCTGTTCTTCTGCCACACCATGACTGCGCAGATAAGTTTCCTCCTGGGCATCACTGACCGGACGCACCGTCAGTTCCACGCAACGGGAACGGATGGTAGGCAAAAATGCATTTACATTGCTGCTGAGCAACAAAATAATCCCATAAGATGGTGGTTCTTCTATGGTCTTTAACATGGCATTTTGTGCCTGTACGGATAACTTTTCCGCCTCGTCCACAATATAAATCTTATACTGACTTTCATAAGGACGAATCTGAATGTCATTGACCAACCCGTTTCGGATATCATCCACACCAATAGTACCTGCTTTTTCATGCTGTACAAACACAATATCCGGCTGATTCCCACTTGCCGCCTGGATACAGGAGTGGCACCGGTTACAAGGTCGTTCTCCAGCTGCCGCTCCGGTACACTGCAATGCTTTGGCAAATGCCCTGGCAAACATCATCTTTCCCGTGCCGTCTTCCCCATTCAGGATATAGCTGTGAGACACTGCCCCTGTCTGTAATGCACGTTCCAAAAAGCCTTTGATCTGTTCATTTCCAACAATGTCAGCAAATGCTCCCATAGCGTCTCCTTTCTCTGATGCGTAAACCGACTATTTTTTATGAAAAAGAGTTTCGTATATTCCTATGCCACCTTATTATAACATACTTTTTTCGTACTTCGCAACTGATATACACTATAAACAGAAGCAACTACTCTTCCGTTTCCCCCTGCATTGTCATTTTCGTAATCTTCTCACAGATTTCTCTGATGCACTGCTCCAGATTTTCATTTTCATAACAATCCTCCTCTGTAATCGCGCATGCCTGCAGTTTCTCTTTGGAAAAATCTTCCTCATCTGCCAGATACCGCCGGCACATTTCTGCAAATTTAGGCTGTTCTTGCTGCTTTTCCCTTTCCAATGCCCGCTCCAGACGCAGTCCATCTGGCAACCACAAATAAATGGGTACCATCACCTCCTGACCAAACCGCTGCAGCATATTCCCATAGGATTCCAGTGTTCCAATCATCAGATAATTCCCTTCTGTCAGATCAATCTGCCCATCATCTGCGGTCAGATAATACCAGGGACCATACACGGTCTGGTAACATCGAGACTCAATCACCTGATCTTTGTCCATCATTTCCCTGACCTGTTCCTCCGTGATAAAATGATAGGTTTCACCATCTAACTCACCGGAACGAATGGGACGAGTGGTATAGGGCACCACACACTTTAAGGAAAGTGTCTGCTGTGTGAGCAGAGACTGGTAAATGGTATCTTTTCCAGTCGCACTTTTTCCCATAATAAAAAAGATTTTTCCCTTTTTCTCCATACCGCTATCTCCTCCAATCACCAATTCTCATTTCATGGTATTCCATAACTGTTCAGTACCCTCACAATTACAGGCAAAAATCCATTTCAAATCAACTCCGTCCATGGGATTGTTACCTGCCTTTGATGACATCTATTTTCTCTGCCAAAACATCCCGTATCCCACGAATCTCAAATCCATATGCCCGATACTGCAACAATGTCTGAACGCATACTTCTGTCAAAACTTCTCCCTGTACGATGAGGGGAATCCCCGGGGGATACACATAAGCCGTCTCTCCGCTGATGCGCCCCACACAATCCTCCAGACGCACTGCTTCCTTCTCCATATGATCTGCCTCATATGCAGTATACCGAATTTCCGGTTGTGCCAATTCCATGTCAATTACCCATTGCATTTCCGGTTTCTCTGGTTTCATAAAATCCTTTAATTGCAGTACGTATTCTTTGTTGCATGCTCCTTTGCTCCACAGATGTTCCAACATCTGGTCCAATTCTGCAAGGGCAGATTCCAGCCTTGCAAAAGCCATCTGATCATCCATCACAGAAGTCATGGCAATACAGTATCCAGGCTGACACATTTCTAACTGAATATGATACTGTTCTAACAAAGTTCGATACAGCCACTGCCCGCTGTTTTCCATATCTTTCACTCGCAGTACCAGTTTTCCACAGTCATAAAGGTCATATAGATCTGTTTTCCACTGATCCCCCTGCTTTTCAACAGATTCTTCCTTTGGTTGATACAACTCTATCCACTTTAGTTTGGACATTTTCTTCCGAAAACACAACAAATTTTCACAATACCTTCTGCCCCCAGTTTCCCTGTTTTCCTCCATCCATACAATACTTTCCTCAATGGAGGACATCAATACATACGAGGGACTGCTGCTTTCATAAACAGACAAATAGTAGGCAATTTTTTTTTGCAATTCTTGGTTGCCACATACATGAAGCACTGCAGTCTGTGTCAGAGAAGGCAGGGTTTTATGCACACTTTGAATCACAATATCTGCTCCACATGCCACTGCACTTTCAGGAAACGTCATTTCAGAGAATCTATTATCCAAACCATTTTTTTCTGAAACCATCTCTTCTTTTGTCCTACTTAGAAATGGAAAATGGGCACCATGGGCTTCATCGACAATCAAAATGGCACCATGTCTATGTACCACCTTTACAATGGCTCTTACATCAGAGACAATTCCCTCGTAAGTAGGACTGACAATGATGACTGCTTTACAAGATGGGTGTTGTCTCAGACAGTTATCCACATCAGAAGGCGAAACAGAGGAAAAAAATCCCCATTTTTCATCCAGTTGTGGATAAACATAGTGCACATGTAAGTTCCGGAGATATGCCACATTATATACAGACTTATGACAGTTCCGTGCCGCTACCAGTTCGCCCCCTAATTCTGTCACCGCAGAAATGGCTGCCAATATTCCACCAGTGGAACCATTTACCATCATATAGGACGCACTGCTCCCATAAAGCTGGCTCATATAATCCTGAAATTCCTTTAACAGTCCTTCTGAATGATGCAGATCATCAAATCCATCTATTTCGGTAATATCAATTTCAAAACAATGAGGAAACAGAGCCTTTCTCTTATGTCCCGGCATATGAAACCCATAATGATCTGACTGGCTATATGCTTCTAATTTTTCATACAATCGCTCCATCCTGTGTCATCCTCTCTTCTTTGTTTCAATCTCACCTTTTTGGTGGCAAAAATTTCCTATTACATAAAAAAGCTGCCTCAATCTGATTTCCATGTTCAGATTGGGACAGCCACTTGTTCTCTGATAAAAATAAAATGCCCAGAGCCGGAATCGAACCACGGACACGAGGATTTACAGTCCTGTGCTGTAACAACTGAGCTATCTGGGCATGAGTTGCGGGGGCTGGATTTGAACCAACGACCTTCGGGTTATGAGCCCGACGAGCTTCCAGACTGCTCCACCCCGCGACAATATATAATTGGACTTTACCTTATATCAAAAGATATTTGGTAAAGAATGGGCGGTGGTGGATTCGAACCACCGAAGCAAATTGCAGCAGATTTACAGTCTGTCCCCTTTGGCCACTCGGGAAACCACCCATTTTAGAATATCTTTTCAAATATTGTAGTGGGACCTATAGGGCTCGAACCTATGACCCTCTGCTTGTAAGGCAGATGCTCTCCCAGCTGAGCTAAGATCCCATTTTTGATTCATATGAAATTTTGAATCAGCGACCCGAAAGGGGTTCGAACCCTCGACCTCCGCCGTGACAGGGCGGCGCTCTAACCAGCTGAGCCATCGGGCCATATAATTATATATACTGTGCATACACCTTTACTCAGGCTAGTGGACCTTCAGGGACTCGAACCCGGGACCGACCGGTTATGAGCCGGTTGCTCTAACCAACTGAGCTAAAGGTCCATGTAAAAGCCGATGATCGGACTCGAACCGATAACCTGCTGATTACAAATCAGCTGCTCTGCCAATTGAGCCACATCGGCATGATCGCAATATATATAATTATGAGTGACTCCA
>JAFTGN010000110.1 GCA_017457865.1 Lachnospiraceae bacterium
AACTATATTACCGAACGCCTTTTATCAGAAATTTTATTCAAAAAACACGCTTTCGCTTCGAATCATTCGTAAGAATGATGTTCACAGCAGCGGTACTAATATTTTTTTCGCTTTATGCTCAAAATGCCAAATATGCCGTTGTAGGCAACTGGATATTTGGCACTCGCGGCATTCGTCAAATTGACAAGCAAGCTTGTCAGCCTGACTCATTGCTAGCGAGAATAAAGTACCGGCGTTCCACAAAGTTTTTTGAATGAAAAATTTCTGATATACAGGCTGTTTTCTGGTTTCCTCAAAGAGTTTCGCAATTGCCTAATTTCATCAATACCTGTTGTTTACTTTCCTGAATCCGTCTGTATTCGTCCTCATCTTTAAAATCAGACGAACCTTCATCTGCTTTTTGGATGGCTTCCCGCACGATCCGTCTATACGTTTCTGTAATGGAACTGTCGTCCTGATATGCCTGCAAGTCTACGCTTTCCAACAGATTTTTTCGCAGAGCTACCTGTTTTTCATCCTCTGCATCGTTCCCCTGCTTCTCATCTGCTATGATATCCTCAGCTGCCCGTTTGGCAAAGACCATACTTTCTAGCAGAGAATTGCTGGCCAGACGGTTTTTGCCGTGGACACCATTGCAGGCAGTTTCTCCCACTGCATACAGCCTGTCCATACTGGTTTTGGATTCATGGTTCACCCAAATCCCACCCATAAAATAATGCTGGGCCGGTACCACCGGAATACACTCTTTACTGGTGTCATATCCCTGATTAGCAGCATGGGCTACGATATTAGGAAAGTGATGTACCTGCTCTTCCTTGCTGATGGGACGCATATCTTCCCACACATGAACTGTCCCATCCTTCGCCATCTGCTCTCTGATGGCCGCAGTCAGCAGGTCACGGGGAATCAGTTCATTGACAAACCGATTCATATGCTTGTCATACAATTTCGCACCTTCTCCACGGACAGACTCTGAGATCAAAAAGCTGCGATCCTCCTCACATTCCGAATAAAAGGTAGTGGGATGGATCTGCACATAATTGATATCCTTCAGTGCAATGCCATGGCGGACGGCAATGGCCAGAGAATCCCCTGTCAGGTGACGATAATTTGTTGAGTGACGGTATAATCCACCAATTCCTCCTGTGGCTAAGATGGTCACATCCGCCTCCACCACTTCTAACATCTCCTGGTCAAATCCAGCTTCTGCCCAGGTCAATGTCTTCCCTGCCCGTGAGATTCTGGTATCCTTTGACTTGCGAATGATGCCTCCGTAACAGGTATTGTCCTGTTCTACGATGTCGATCAACTTGGTATATTCCACCAACGTCACATTCTCTAACTGCTTCACTGCTTCTAACAGGTGACTGGTGATTTCTTTCCCTGTCACATCCTCATGATACACGATCCGCTTGTCCGAATGTCCACCTTCTCTGGTATAATCTAACGTACCGTCCGGCTTTCTGGCAAACTCTGCCCCTACACCGATCAGATCCTGCAGCACCTCCTGAGAAGAACGAATCATCAGTTCCACCGACACCGGATCATTCTCATAATGACCGGCTTTCATGGTATCCTCAAAATAGCTTTCAAAGTCCTCTTCGCTTTTCAGGACGCACATGCCGCCCTGTGCCAAAAAAGAATCATTGGTTTCCAAATCTCTCTTGGTGATCAGCAGAATCTGCTTCTCTCTGGGAAGATTCCATGCGGCATACAGACCGGAACATCCACTTCCTGCAATTAAAATATCTGTTTTCATAGCTGATTCCTCTTTTTCTGTCATTCCTGTATATGATAACAGAAAAAGCGACAGCTGACAAGACAGTTGTCGCAAAAAGTGTAAAAAAGATGTTTTGACCTGAGATTTTTGCAATGTCCTCTATTGACATACATGCAGGTATCATTTTTCGCTCTTAATTCCCGGAACTCTTATAATACCGGATGCTGTATCTCCAAAACAGATAGGCCAGCAGATACACACCGCCTCCCACAACCGGCGTCAAATACAAACAGGCAAAGGGATATACTGCGCCATCCTGCTTTCGCAGGAAAAATTGTGCCGGAAAATAATTCACAAACGCAAATGGAATCACATAAATCATGCAGATCTGTATCACCTTACTGTAAATACTGATGGGATATGCAGCAAACTTTTTCATGTCGTAATACAACAGTTCCTTTAAACTATCCGTTTCCAACAAGTAAAAATTCAAGGCTGCCAGCAGCAAAAAAATAGCGCCCTGAATCAGCACACCTCCTAACACCGCAAACAGATAATACAGGACTGTGCCCACATTCCATACCACCCCCACTTTGCCAGCCGTGACCAGAAACAGAGAAATGCCCAGGCATCCGTGTCCCACTGCCGCAAACCAGTCTGCATTGACAAAGATGATCTGAAACAACAGTCCTCTCGGCCGCAACAGATACCGGTCAAATTCTCCCTTTCGCACCGTATTTCCAAAATCCCGCAATCCTGTAAAAAAGATGATCAGGATGCCATAGGTCAGAAACAGCAGACTGCATAAAAACAGCATCTCATACACATTCCATCCATTAAGATCCTGAAATTTCATCAGAGTGAGATAGATCACCACAACTCCTGTGGCTTCCCGCAAAAACACCGCCAGAGAACGCATGATGGCATCCACCCGGTATTGGAACCAGGCCTTGGCAGTGGTTTTTAAATAAACGCCGATCAGATGTATTGTATCGCTTTGCATATTTCCTGCTCCCTTCTAATTGATTTTCTCCTCAGCCCCCATGGATCACCAGTTTTCTCTGACCTCTTTTCCACAACACACTGCCAATGCCATACATGCACACAATCCACACGACCTGCAGCAGGCACTTTCCGGCAATCTCTCTTCCGGACAGCTGTCCCAAATAAATCTGCACCGGGGTAAAATAGATGGAAGAAAATGGGGTAAAGTCAATGAGGTTCCGGAGCCATTCCGGCATAAACCAGATAGGGATCATGGAACCGGACAATATATTGATGCACACATTTTTGATGGTCACGATGCTCCAGATATTGACCAGCCAAAAGGCGGTCATCTGCACTGCAAAGCTGATGGTCCACAACACCCCATACCCCAATGCGGCACTGACCAGAAACAATCCCAGTGCTGCTGCGCTTTCGGGCGGGCAGATCCCCACCAAAACCACCCCAATCACAAAGGCCGGTAAAAAACGAAACAACATGGAAAAGACCCCATTGCCTATATTTTCCGCCAGCATCCGGCCTCGAAAGCTGATGGGGCGCAGCAACTCCGTCACCAGACTGCCATCCCAGATCTTCTGGGGAAGGTAGAAATCATTCACATAAAAGCCTGCCGAAAACCCAAGAGACAACACAAAATTTGTGGTCACCATCCCAAAGGAAATCCCATCCACCTCTATGCTGCTGCCGTATAAGGAACGATAAATCTCCCAGTAAATGAAGATCTGCAGGCAGGTAGACAAAATCTGCATGATATGATCAAACCGATAGGCACTTCGCATGAGAAAACTCTTTCTGGCATATGCAATATAAGGTTTCAGATTCATTCCGACTGCCTCCCTCCATATATGTTTCGTATGATACTTTCAATTTCCGGCTCTGAAATATTCAAATCCCGAACCGGATAGGTTGCCAGCAGAAATCCCATCAACTCCTGGACAGAAACTGCATGATGGTCAAATTGCAGCTGCCATTTCCGTGGATTGCTGTCATCGGGCCGGCTGATGGTCACATGAGGAATGGGTGCCACCTGTACTTCTGTCTGCAATTCCAGATCCAACGTACGGGTGGTACCATACATTTCCCGAATACCGGACAGGGCTCCGTCATATACCTTATTTCCCTGATCAATGATCAACAACCGCTTGCAGGTCTTTTCAATGTCCTGCATGTCATGGGTGGTAAACAGCATGGTGATCTGATCCTGGGCATTTAATTCCCGGATAAACGTCCGAATGGTCTCTTTGCCTACCACATCCACCCCAATGGTCGGTTCATCAAAAAATACAATCTTCGGATCATGGAGCAATGCCGCCACAATATCCGCTCTCATGCGCTGTCCTAAGGACAACTGTCTCACCGGTTGTTTCAAAAACTCCTGCATGTCCAGCATTTCTGTAAAACGAGCCAGATTGCGCTTATATGTCTGATCCGGAATCCGGTAGATGGCTTTCAGCAGTTCAAAACTGTCGATGACTGGCAGATCCCATTGGAGCTGGGATTTCTGTCCAAATACCACGCCGATATTGCCCACGTATTGCTTCCGCTGCCTATAAGGCACTTTGCCATCCACCAGAATCTGTCCGGAATCAGGATAGAGAATACCGGAAAGCATCTTAATGGTGGTAGATTTACCGGCTCCATTGGGTCCGATAAACCCTACCATCTCCCCTTCCGCGATCTGGAAACTGATGTCTTTCACCGCATCTTTCTTCTCATATTTCGGTGCCACCAGATTGGCTAACATCCCCGGTATTCCCTTGCCACGCTTGCTGATCCGATAACTCTTATGTAAATGTTCCACTGTAATCAATCCATCCATCGTTCCCATTCCTTTCTATCTTTCTTCCGTTAGGTAATTGCGAAACTACGACACTTAACGCCTATTTTCCGTGATAGACAATTGCAATACTTTTTGTTCTGACCCAAAAACAGCCTGCCTCTCAGACCTGTTTCATTCCAAAAACGCTTTGGAATGCCGCAGGATCACCTGCCCCAAATCTGCTTTGCGGATCACCAACTCTGTAATGGAAGTCTGCCCCATGATCTGCTGCAAAATCTCTGCGGATGTAATATAATTTGAGGAATACACAAGGGTCAGCCGATCTCCTTCGATCTGATACTGTTGAAACGGAATATCCCCCAGATCCGGCAGCGGTCCCAAAATACGCATTTGCATGGTATGGAAGGAATGATACTGCCAGTGCAGCTGTTCCTGGTCTCCATAAAATTCCAGATTTCCCTTGTGTAACAATGCGATCCGGCCGCACAGATGAGACACCTCATTCATATCATGAGAAGATATGAGAAGGGTCATCCCCTGCTCCACTCTTTCCTTTAACAAATCCCGCAGTGCCTGCTTCGCTTCCTGATCCAGTCCCACAGTAGGCTCGTCCAGAACCAGCAGACGAGGACGATACAGCAACGCCGCTCCCAGTTCCACTCTTGCACGCTGCCCCAGAGAAAGAGCCTCCACCGGTTGATTTTGATATTCCCCAAATCCCAGCCGCTCCGTCAGCATGGAATACTCCCTCACAAACACCGAAGGAGCCATTTGATAAACAGAAGCAATCCCTTCATAGCCGCTCCTCACGGTATCCTGAGGTTCCAGCAGAGGGATGCCTGTAAAATATGCACTGAACGCCCGCCCATATCGTTTCCGATAGTGGCCTGGATCATGTCCCATGGTCGACACTCTGCCTGCATCCGGTACCAGCAAGCCGCTGACCAGTTTTAAGAGTGTGGTCTTACCTGCACCGCTTTCCCCGATCAGTCCCACTGCCATCCCTTCTGGAATGTGCAGATTCACATCCTTTAGTATAAACTTCCTGACATATTCCAGTTGTACCACCGCATGTACTCCTTTCCTCACATAAAAATATAACCATTGTAATCGTCCATTACAATGGTTTGGGATAAACAGCCTTTATTCTGGGATAAACACACAGGCACAGAAGTAATGTTCTTTCTCGTAAAAGTCACACAGTCCGTCATATTTCTCTGTCAGTGCCCGGATTTTTTTCACGCCCATGCCATGAAGACTCTTTTCTTCTTTATCAGAAATCAGGTCTGGATTGTTCTCCAATACGGAATGGGCAATTTTGTTTTTTACCAGTATCATCTCATAGCCACGCCTTTTGCCAATGGTGACTTGCAAATCTTTCGTTTCTTCTTTCTCACAGGCTTCTATGGCATTATCCAGCAAATTGGACAGCACAGCAGTAAAATCCATGCTCTCCATCTTCTGGAATGCCAGATTTTCAATTTCCGCCTTGATTGTGATATTTCTCCTGCGTGCCTCTTCCAGTTTCTGGTTCAGGATATGATTCATCAACGCATTGTCGGTTTCAATGTAACTGTGAATGGCATTCAGTTGGTCCAGAATTTCCGATATGTAAGACTTTGCGGCTGCCTCGTTGCCTTCTTCCAGATAAGTAGCCAACACCAGCATATGGTTCTTCATATCATGCTTGAGACTGCGCACCTTTTCATGCAGCTCCAGAATCCGATTCCCCTGTTCCTCAAAATGATCTTCCTGTCTTTTCAATCTGTTTCGTTCATATACGGCCTCTTCTTTTTCCCGCCAAAGAGCCTCGTATCTGCGCTGCAATGCTTCGTATTCTTTTTTTGTGTTTCTCATTTTATTATTTCCCAACAAAATCGTTCTCACAATCTCCCATCACTTTGATCGAATTGAATGAACTATCATGTTCAATTCGTTTTCTTTGGAATGTTTCTCGTATGCAATCTTAGCCAGAATCACTTTTTGACGAAGTGCATCCTCATCCGGACTTTCATGGTCATACGCAATGCCAAATTCTTTTTCCAACTCTTCCAGAGAATGTGTAACAGTACGTCCTTCCTCTATCTCTCTTGCAGACTCTTCCAACTTACGACGCTCCTCTTCCAGATATTCCTGCTCAAATCCAAACCATGATGCTTCAAACATCACATCTGCAAGCAGTTCATAAATGTAAAGTTGTGTTAGGGGAGTCTCTGCCACAAGAAAACTGATTATCTCTGCCTGATCACACATAACATAAGAATAATTTTGTGCACAAACTCCTTTCTCAAGCAATTCATCAAGAGGAACCATAGAAAAATACAAATCTGTATCTCTATCTTCGAAACAACGATGTACATACAATACTCCATTCTGTCCATCGCATGAATTTTTCATCTTCAGACCACATAACCGGTCAATATAATTCTGCAACTGTTGCTTATATTTTTTACGAATCTCTCTCACTGTCATGTCCATCATATTAGGCAATTTATCATATTCAATTGGATGCGCATGCAAATACGTTGTGATCAACTGCTCTTGATCTAGTTCTCTCAAATATTCCTGTACTGTTTTCATCCTCAACCTCCATTGGCAAAACAACAAAATATGTATATATACTCATTCAAGTGACCAGACATTTCAGAATATTCCGCAATGACATATCATATTCTTTTGTTCCATTCCTGTTTCATGAAACACTGTTTATACATAGATATGTCATATCTTTATAATTTAATAAACAGTCTACGTACAATTTCTGTTCCATGGAACAGAAATTGTATATACTTACGTGAAGCACTTGATTGAACAGCATCCCTTACCTCATGTTCATCATCTTGTTCACTTTGACCAAGAAGATGAACATGATAATCATACAATGCACAGGCTTCTTTCATCTTTCAAAGCTCTTATAACATATACCGCAGCAACACTGTTCTGGCGGTTTCCCCATAACTCTTCCCGATTGGAATTCGCTCCTGATTCACAAGGGTCAGTTCTTCTTTTCCAAGAAGTTCCACTGCTGCCTGATTCACCAGAAAGCCCTTATGTACTCGAACAAAACCGCTGTCCTTTAATGCATGTTCCACTCCGTACAAGGTATCTCTAAACCGAAACATGTTTTGTCTGGTGTACAGTTTCAAATAATTGCCATCTGCCTCAAAATATAAAATGGAATTCAGAGCCACTTTCCGCTTTCCTTCTGCTGTCATAAAAGAAAAACTGCTCATAGAGCCACGAATGGTTCTGGCGCAATCTTCCAGTACCTCTCCCAACTCCCCATCCAGCATATGTTTCCGAATAAAACCAAATGGGTGAAATTTCAAACTATCATACACCAATTCATCATGGCTGGTAACAAATACCAGCAGTGGCTTGTATGGCAGTTCTGACATCTTAGACGCAATATCCAGTCCACTGATATCCGGCATATCAATATCCAAAAACACAAGATCGCACTTGTTTTCCCTCATGCACTGCCACAAGTCAGAGCCATGATAAAAGACCTGAATGCCTGCTGAGGGAAGCTGTGCTACGATCCGGTCAGCCAGATTGTCTGCCATTTTCTGTTCATCATCACAAATATAAATCCGCATGATTCTCTCCTGTGAATACTTGCTTAAAATCGTATCCTGCAAAAATTGTTTCCACTTTTCCTTCACAATGCATTGTATTCCACTTTTTACAACACCACAATCAACGGTATCACCATCTCATCCTCCGTCAACCCTGCATGTACTCCGATAAAACGGTCTGCTTCTTCCCTGCTATTGTAAATGGAGAGATCACTGACTGCAACCGCAAGATAATCTCCTAACATAGATCGAAAGTTCTCATGTTCCTTTCCTGTGCCAAACAGCTGCTCCTCCAAAACCTTCTGTTTCGTATACAGGATAAACTTACCTCCGAACAACCGCTGAAATGCTTGTTCGAACTGTTCCTTTTTCTCCTCTTTCACAAACAGATTCAAAGCTCTCGGTTCAATGGATGGCATGCGTACCAGACAGTCCATCAGTTCCGGATAATCCGTGATGGATACCCCTTCCGAATCCATGTGCCCGTGATCGGCTGTCACAAGGATCAGGGTGTCCGTCACCTTTTCTGAAAGTTCTCTGACCTGCTCCTCTAATCTTCTCACCGTCTGTCTGGCTTCTTCGCTGTAGCATCCGGCTGCATGCATGATGTGATCCGGTTCGTTCCAATATGCATAAATATATTTTTGTCCCGGTGCCTGACACAACTCCACGATTCGCTCACTGATCTTTTCAAAAGAATCCGGATGTGGCTCCACAAAGGGTGTGACCGCATATGCAGTCCCTCCGGATTGGTTGATCCGGTCCAGAATGCTTTCATAGCCACAGTACTCCCCTGCCACAAAATAATCCGCTGCCGGTGTATCTGTTCCCTGCTCTGTGTTCAAAAATACCGTCACATTCTTGTCCACCTGCGGATAGTAGCAATCCCAGCCCAGCCAGCCATGTGCGCAAGGTGCCAATCCATTGGCAATGGATGTGGTAGCCGCAACTGTGGTGGGAGGGAATGTGGAAGAGTAGGTGCCTGCCAGATGGGTTGCAAAAAATCCATCTGCATCCAGATTTCTGTCCATAATACAGCTTCCCATTCCATCTAACAGTATGACCACGATGTTTTTGTACTCCTGCTCCAGATACTGGTCTGCCAAAGGCAGGCTGGCACCGTTTTGAGGCAGCCCCCACTTCTTCAAAATCGAATTTGGCAGGTTGGCAATACAATTTTCATAATCCGGTAATTTGATCTGATGACTCATGTTGATTCCTCCTCTGTATCTTTCTTCACAAAACATTCCATATATCTTCTAAATGTCTGAAAACCAATGCTCTCATAAAAGGCAAGGGCACCCTCATTAAA
>JAFTGN010000014.1 GCA_017457865.1 Lachnospiraceae bacterium
GAAAAAGCATTAAAGACTTTGGAATATGATAAAATCATTGACATGTTAACCCAGCATGCGCTGACCCCTCTGGGGAAAAAACATTGTGCCGAACTGCTGCCTATGGATGACATTCGAGCCATCCGTACTGCACAGACGGAGACCAATGATGCCTTGACCCGCATTTACAAGCAGGGCAGTCTGTCTTTTTCCGGCACGAGAGACATTCGCAGTTCCCTCATGCGGTTAGATGCCGGTGGTACATTAAGTGCCATAGAACTGCTGCATATCAGTTCCGTTCTTCGAGTGGCGGACCGTGCCAGAAGTTACAGCAAAAAAGAACACGATGACGATCCAAAAGACAGTCTGGACGACTATTTTTCCGGTATTGAACCACTGACCCAGTTATATAAGGAAATTGACCGCTGCATTTTATCTGAGGAAGAGATGGCAGACGATGCCAGTCCTGCACTGAAAGCCATCCGCCGGAACATGCAGACCACCAGAAACCGGGTAAAAGAACAATTAAACTCTGTGATGAACTCTGCCAGAACTTATTTACAGGACAGTGTGATCACCATGCGTGGAGGCAGATATTGTCTGCCGGTTCGTGCCGAATATAAAAGCCAGGTCAGCGGTATGGTCCACGACCAGAGTGCCACCGGCTCTACCTTCTTCATCGAACCCATGTCTGTGGTCAAGTTAAACAATGAACTGCGGGAACTGGAAATTCAGGAACGAAAAGAAATCGAAGTGATTTTGGCAAATTTAAGTGCTCAGGCTGCCGAGCATCAGGAAGCACTGGCAGAAGACTTCCGACTGTTGTCCTATCTGGACTTCGTCTTTGCCAAGGCCATGCTGGCCAAGGAATACAACGGCTGTCAGCCACAATTTAACAGAAAAGGGCGAATTCTCATCAAGAAAGGCCGTCATCCATTGATTGACAAGCATAAGGTGGTGCCCATTGACGTGCGACTGGGCAGTGATTTTGACCTGCTCATTGTCACCGGTCCCAATACTGGTGGTAAGACCGTGTCCTTAAAAACAGTAGGACTGTTTACCCTGATGGGACAGGCAGGCTTACAGATTCCTGCCTTTGACGGTTCGGAACTGGCAGTATTCAGGGAAGTGTATGCAGATATCGGAGATGAACAGAGCATTGAGCAGAGTCTCAGTACTTTTTCCTCTCATATGACCAACATTGTATCTTTTATTGAAAAGGCAGATCAGGATTCTCTGGTGCTATTTGATGAGTTGGGTGCCGGTACAGACCCTACAGAGGGAGCTGCCCTTGCCACCTCTATCCTGTCCTTCCTTCATAATATGAAAGTACGGACCATGGCCACTACCCATTACAGTGAGTTAAAGGTATTTGCCCTTTCCACAGAAGGGGTGGAAAATGCCAGCTGTGAATTTAATGTAGAAACCCTCTCTCCTACTTACCGTCTGCTGATCGGCGTACCGGGCAAGAGCAATGCCTTTGCTATTTCCCAGAAACTGGGACTGCCGGATTATATCATCGACAATGCAAAAGAGCGGATTGATGCAGAAAGCGAACGGTTTGAGGATGTAATTTCCGAACTGCAAAGTTCCCGGATTCAGATCGAAGAAGACAAGTTGGAAATTGCCCGCAGAAAAGAAGCCATCCGCCAGCTGCAACAGGGGCTGGAAAAGAAGCAGGGGAAGATTGATGCACAGAAAGACCGGATCCTAAAAGAAGCCAGAGAGGAAGCCCAGTCCATCTTACAGGAAGCCAAGGATTATGCAGACGAAACCATCCGTATCATCAATAAGAAAGTTTCCGCCGGAGGGGTTTCCAAAGAACTGGAAACAGAACGGACTGCCCTCCGGGGCAAGCTGAATCAGGTCAGTGAACAGCTGTCTGTGAAGCCGGAACCAAAGCCAAAGAAGAAAGTAAAAGCTGAAAGGCTGCATATTGGGGACAAAGTCCGTGTGTTAAGCCTGAATCTGACCGGTACCGTCAGCACCCTGCCAAATGCAAAAGGCGATTTGTTTGTCCAGATGGGCATTCTCCGCTCTTCTGTAAACGTAAACGACATCGAGCTGATGGAAGAAACCACTGTAAGCGGTCCAGGACTGTCTGCTCCAAAATCCCAGACTTCTGCCATTAAGATGTCCAAATCCTATGAAGTATCACCGGAGATCAATCTGATCGGCATGACCGTAGACGAAGCCATGGCTGTGCTGGATAAATATTTAGATGATGCCATACTGGCGCACCTGTCCCAGATTCGTATCGTCCATGGCCGGGGAACCGGTGCCTTGAAAAATGCGGTACACAAAAAATTAAAAGGCATGTCCCAGATCAAGTCCTACCGGCTGGGCATTCACGGAGAAGGAGACACCGGCGTGACCATTGCGGAATTCAGATGATTCACAGGTAATTGCGAAACTATGATACCGAACGCCTTTTATCAGAAATTTTATTCAAAAAACACGCTCTCGCTTCGGTTCCACGCAACGGTACTAATATTTTTTTCGCTTACTGCTCAAAATGCCAAATATGCCGTTGCAGGCAACTGGATATTTGGCACTCGCGGCATTCGTCAAATTGACAAGCAAGCTTGTCAGCCTGACTCATTGCTAGCGAGAATAAAGTACCGGCGCTCCACAAAGTTTTTTGAATGAAAAATTTCTGATGTACAGGCTGTTTTTTGCTCTGTTCAAAGAGTTTCGCAATTGCCTATAAAAAATCAAACTAGAAAGAGGAGTTATGAAACAACGTATTTTAATTGTAGATGACGACGAAAATATTGCAGAGCTGATTTCTCTGTATCTGACCAAGGAATGTTTTGAGACAAAGATGGTTCACGACGGAGAAAGCGCATTAGAGGCTGTCCATTCTTTTGCCCCCAATCTGATTCTGCTGGATCTGATGTTGCCGGGCATTGACGGATACCAGGTATGCAGAGAAGTACGCCGGGATTCGGATGTGCCCATCATTATGCTTTCTGCCAAAGGGGAAGTATTTGACAAAGTCCTTGGTCTGGAGCTGGGAGCAGATGATTATATCATCAAACCTTTTGATTCCAAGGAACTGGTGGCACGTGTGAAGGCAGTGCTTCGCCGATTCAAGGATACGGGCACTGCCGTACCGGAGCCTGACAACAGTACAGCCCAGATTGTGGAATACCCGAATCTGACTGTTAATTTGACCAACTATTCTGTATTGTACTGTGGAAAGCCGGTGGAAATGCCTCCAAAAGAACTGGAACTGCTTTATTTCCTGACTTCCCAGCCCAATCAAGTATTTACCAGAGACCAGCTGTTAAACCATATTTGGGGATATGATTACATTGGAGATTCCCGAACAGTGGACGTGCATATCAAGAGACTCCGGGAAAAGATCAAGGACACAGACCGCTGGGCTTTGTCTACCGTATGGGGTGTGGGATACAAATTCAGCGTACACAACTGATAACCAGAAACGAGGAGTCTCATGAAGAAAAATCTGCTTTTGAAATTTACCATCTGCTTTTTTGCATTTTGTCTGACAGGGTTTTTGCTGATTTCTCTGCTGGGAGACTGGTACGTAGACCGTATCGTCACTCAGAATCAAATTTCTGCACTGCATGACATTGCCTCTTCCTTGACCGACGCTTATCCGAATGCCATCGCAGATGCAGACCCAGTCAATGGAAATACTGAAGTTTTGACACAATATTTGGATACCTGTGCAGTGCTAAGCCACTGCGAAATCTGGCTGTTAGATACTTCCGGCAATCAACTGTATAGTTCCACCGGTCACACTTACACAGAAGCCATCAGCTTTGATCCCACAGACAGTACCGGCGGGTACTATATGTTGGGAGATTTTTACGGATATATGCCAGAACATACCATTACCGTCTTTGCACCACTGACCAGCTACTATAAAACCACAGGTTATCTCCTGTTACACAAGACCCATGACCGGTTGACGCCTGCCATCAACCAATCTCTGAATGTAGCCTATCAGACGTTATTTCTCTTGTGTGTACTGTCCCTGCTGTTTCCCATAATGTTCCGCATTCTAGTGAATCGGCCACTGAACAAAATCATCACCGCTGCCAGACAGTATGCAGAGGGAAATCTGAATTATCAGTCTCATGTGAAGACCAATGATGAAATGGAATATCTCAATGACACGCTGACGGATATGGCAACCCGTTTGAATACCACTGCGGAAGACCAGCAGAAATTCATCGCCAATGTGTCTCATGACTTTCGTTCTCCTCTGACTTCCATCAAAGGTTACTTGGAGGCCATGGAGGATGGCACCATCCCCACGGAACTATATTCCAAATACATCCACATCGTACTGGATGAAACTGACCGACTGAATAAACTGACCCAGCGACTGCTGACATTAAATGGTTTTGATACAAGAGGAACTTATCTGAACTGGGAGTCTTTTGAATTAAATGGTGTCATCAAGAAAATACTTGCCACTTTTGAAGGGCGGTGTATGGAAAAGAAGATTACATTTGAATTTACATACTCTGCCAGACAAATATATGTCTATGCGGATCTGGATAAGATTCAACAAGTATTGTACAATCTGATTGACAATGCCATCAAGTTCTCCAAACCGGATTCGGTCATTGCCATCGATACTCTGACCAGAGGAGAAAAGGTACATGTGACCATCAAAGATCATGGCTGTGGCATCGCAAAAGAAAATCTGAATAAAATATGGGAACGGTTTTATAAAACAGACAGTTCCAGAGGCCGTGACCGAAAGGGCACCGGTCTGGGATTGTCCATTGTACGGGAAATCATCACTGCCCATAAGGAACACATCGACGTCATCAGTACGGTTGGAGTGGGTACACAGTTTACCTTTACCTTACCCACTGCACATGACAAAGAAAAGCAGGATGCCTGAAGGACTGTTGTCAGCCTTCAGGCATCCTGCCTCTCTACATTTATATCTCTTTAGGCAATTGCCTATTTATATCTCTTCTGTCACATACTACTGCCCGCTCTTCCAGTGGAGCCGGTGCAGATGTCCGTCTAACTCCATACTGGAAAATGCATTCTGCCGCAATGCTTCATAGAGAATCACCGCCACAGAATTGGACAGATTCAGGGAACGAATGTCATATCCCATAGGAATCCGTACACAATCTGCCTCATGGTCTACCAGAATCTCTTCCGGAATCCCCGCACTTTCCTTTCCAAACATAATGAAACAATCCGGGTCATAAGACACCTCTGTATACATCTGGTGTGCCTTGGTGGTGGCCATATATACCTTTGCACCAGGATTTTGGGCAAGAAAATCTTCATAGCTATCGTAAATGTGCAGATCCAGCTTATCCCAGTAATCCAGTCCGGCACGCTTTAGCTGTTTTTCATTGATTTCAAACCCCAGTGGGCGAATCAGGTGAAGACTGGTTCCCGTTGCCACGCATGTCCGTCCAATGTTTCCTGTATTTGCCGGAATCTCCGGCTCATGAAGTACAATATTCATCTTAATTCCTTTCTTCTTTATAATCTCAAAAACTCATTTTCCTGATTTTTTTCATTTCTAATATAACAATCCCACCCGGTACAGTTCATCCATAGCCGGGCGATCCAGATACCGCACTTCTTCATCCCGCCTGATGATTCTGGCCTTTTCTGATGTGGTCTTACCGATGACAGAAGCGGGAATTCCGGCTTCTGCCAGTGCTTCCACCAACGCCTGTCCGTCTTCTACCGCCATCAAATAACTGCCAGTGGACAGCATCTGATAAGGATTTAAGCCGAAGTATTCCGTCAGTTCTACTGTTTCCTGACGGATGGGAATCCGCTTCAAGTCTATATCCATGCCCAATCCGGCACTTTCCAGCAATTCCCACAATGCTGCTAAGATGCCGCCTTCGGATACATTATGGATGACCGCATGAAAATTTCCGGCAATGCCTATCTCTGCACCGGTCTGTACCAGTGCTTTCATAGACTTGGCATGTTCCACAAAATCCACTGTATAACGTGCCAAAAGGGACTGCTCTTTTTCACTTGCAAGGAGTGCTGTCCCTGCAAGCCCTATCCACTTGGTCACCACCAAATCCCGACTGGGATGCAAGATTTCCGGCTCTGCCTCTGCTCTGCCTACCCCGGACAGTGTGATCACCGGTCTGGTCACCGCTCCCGATACGGTGGTATGTCCGCCTAAAATCGGAACACCAGCTTCTTCACAAACACAACGCAACATATGCATGAGATGCTGTAACGTTGCTTCTTCTGTCTCTACCGGCAGGAGCACTACATCTTCGATTCCTACAGGCACTGCCCCCGCTGCATATAAATCTGCCAGACAACGGTGTACCCCATAATAGACGCCATCTGCTCCTGTCACTGTGACAGGATTGGCTGTCATAACAAAAACTCCGTCCTTTCCTGAAGAAAACACGGAGCTGTCTAACCCGCCGCCGGGAAGTCCCCTCGGACTTCCCAGCACTGGTCGTATTACACTTCTTTTTAATACATTATATGGAACTTTCCCCTGCTGCATGCGACTCCTTTTGTAAATATCAGTCTCTCACTTATTTATCCTTACATTACTGTGCCACAGGCGCTTCTGCCTCAGCAGGTGCTTCCGGTGCAGGTGCTTCCGCTTCCGGAGCCGGTGTGGCTGATGCCTGTGCAGCTGCTTCAGATTCCTCTGCGGCTTTCCGGCTCTCTGCCTCTGCCAATGCAGCTGCATCTGCCTGCTTCTTCTTTTCTGTCTCTGCTTTTACAATAGAACTGGTCCAGTTGACATCCTGATAAATCTTCGGCCAGCCATCTTCCCCTGGCACTGGCCATGCATCAAAGGTAATGTCACTTCCGATGTCTATTACACCTATTCCCTCTTGATACTTACTCTCATTGATTAGAATCGTCTCCTGCAGTACATCATCCACATAAACATCCTTCCAACACCTTGCGCTTACCTTTGGATGGGCCGCCGTTACTTCTTTGATCTCGTGCTCGCCCAGACTATAATTACGCTGGGTTGTATAAATTGGATTGGACCAGGATTTTTCCAGTGTCTCAGAGCGGAATTCAATTCTACGATTTGCCGGTCTGGTTTCTGTCCCATATATACATACAGTCAATGTACTGTCTCCTGTTGAATCCTTCACACTATGTTCAGACACTCCTACTTCGATGTAGATGGGATAATCCGTATTATTTACAAATTTAAAATCCCTTCCATCCTGTGCATATATCATGGCATCCCAGGCATACGGCACATAAGCCGCTACCATAGAATGAGGTCTGCGTTCTGTGATTTCCATCTCTGCACGAAGAGCCGCATCATAAATGGTAGTGGCCATCTGACAGATACCACCGCCAATATCTTCTATTACTTGTCCGTTGGCATATGTACCTGCCTTCATATATCCCGCTTCTTCTGTCACCGGATTGATTAATTCCAAAATGGAAAACTGTTCTCCCGGCAGATATACATGACCACTGATCAAACCGGCAGCCAGACGAATGTTATGGCTTCGGGTCTGCTGTTTTGAATCATATATTGTTGTATACTGACCAAGCACATCCCCACGGAATTCACTATATTCTTCTGTCTTATGGGTAGGCTCGGTAATGATCTGTCTGGCGTCATATACCAGAGGTTCCGTATCACTGCTGTCATTGATATAAGAAATAAGTGCCTGTGTCACTTCCTCCGCATCAAATGTCACACTGTTTTGCCCTTCTACAACAGAAAATCCCTCTGCTGTTTTCGCCAAACCAGCCTCTACTGCTTCTACAGAACTGGCAGCTACATACTCTGCCACACGCTGCTTCAATGCTTCTTCATCCAAAGACAGGTTGACATCAATCTCTACCGGATTGTATTCCACATCCTTCATCTTCTTATAACGAGAAATCACATTTCCCGTCATCACTACATCATCCAGTGCATCTGCTGCATTCTGGTTCTGCCACTGGACACCCAAATCCTCCATAGACAGATCATACGTGGTATCTGCCAGCTGTAAGGTAATGGTTCGTCCCAACAGTGTATTGGCATATTCCAATACTGTATTCGTAGCTTCCTCTTCTGTCAAACCACCCAGGCTTTCCCCTGCCAGTGTCACACCTTCCGGCAACACACCTGCATCCGGCAATGCCATATCTGCATAAGCCGCTCCCCCAAAGGCAGCAGACAAGATACAGATCAGAAGTACAGACAGAATCACGCTTGCTTTCTTCATAGTTCGCCTCTTTCCGCGCATATGCGCACTACAATGTCATTTTCTGAATGACTTGGTCTCTCAATGACTCTCCTTCAAAAACTCCGCTCTAGCCTTTACAACCGCTACAATACGGAAATAACCGCCGATATGATCGGCAGACCAACCATTGCTACCAGCACCAGTATGACAATGACCAGTGTGATGACTCTTGTTTTCTTTGTTGCTTTTACATTTAACATCTCTTCACCTCTTTGGATGTCCAGCTATTCGACCATACATTCCAATCCATTGATCCAATAACCTAGATGCCTCGCTGCGTGTCAGTGCATCTATGTCTACAGGCACATCTATTTTATGCCATTTTGCAAAATCTATCAAGTACTGTTTTTGCCGAATTTGGATTTTCTGCTCCCTTTTTATTGTAAAATTCAACAATTTTGGAGTAAATGCCTCCACATGCCCCGCCATATAACGATTTTTTAATACTTCCAGTACATATCCGGCACTTTCTGCATCTGCCAGTGCTCTATGATAGTTTGCCGGTGCAATATGCAAACAGGAGCAAACCTCTGCCAGATTTTTCTTTTGCTCCGCCGGCAAAAATTGCCGACACAGTTTGAGCGTATCCACACCGTATTTTTCAAAAGGCAATCCTCTATTTACAAACTCTTTCTTTAAAAAGCTGTAATCAAATAACACATTGTGTCCCACCAAAGGCAACTCACCAAAAAACGCCATCAGTTCCGGCAACAGTTCCTGAAATGTGGGTGCATCTGCCGTCATCTGCTCTGTGATACCAGTCAGTGTCACAATTCGTTCCGGAATCATACACTTTGGTTTTATTAGTGTAGAAAATCGTCCAACCAACTTTCCATTTTGCACATGCGCTGCCCCTATTTCAATGATGCAATCTTTTTTCGGAGACAAACCGGTGGTTTCCAAATCCACTGCAATGTATTCTTCTAACATATCATTTCCATTACTCCTTGATTGTAACGGTTCCGCACCTTCCCCAATCACCTTTTATTTTACCAAAGATGTCACATTCCATACCCTTCCGTCATGGTGAAATGGCTCCCGATTCTGGTAGTCATATAACAATGTCACCGACTTCCTACAAACCGTTCCTTCCTGTAACTGCAGCACATCCACCGGATACTGCTCCAAATGAGTCATATTGGCCAGCTGCTTACTGGTGTACCTCTCGTATCCGTTCAAATACTGATGAGCCACTGTTTCCTGTTGATAAAAGTTTCTGGCTGCATCCTTGTCTACCTGTCCTTTCTCAGTGGCAAAAGGTGGTCTGCTTTTACAATTTTCCCTTAAATAACAATCATGCACCAGTGCACTGGTAAATATCGTTCTGTCCAGTCCTTCCGGAGCCTGTTCTGTGACAAATGCCAACAGCCGCTCATACTGCTGCATCCGGCTGTGTGCCATACGATGGGCACCGTCCTGCCTGCAAAATGCCGCCAACTGTTCATACAGCAAAAAAGGGCGTGGATATAATGTTTCCAGATAGGCAATGGTCGTTTTGAACTGTCCGCTGTTATAATAAGTTTCCACCACGTCCTCTATGCCTTTTAACTGTAACAGTTTCTCATAGGGCAGCCAGGTGGTAAACAGCACCTCATAAGGAGGCCGCTCCGAACAGACGATTCCATAAGACTCTGCCTTTTCATACATATCAGAGCCTTTCAGCACCTTTAAAAAGCCAAGCTGTAATTGATCTGGATGAAGCCTGTATACATCATCAAAAGAACGACCAAAGCTTTCATAATCCTCATAAGGCAGTCCGGCAATCAGATCCAGATGCTGGTGAATCCGTTTCATCTGCCGAATGCGTGTAACTGCTGCTGCAATTTTAGCAAAAGGCGCATGCCGCCTGATTGCCTTCATGGTATCGGAATTGGTGGTCTGTACCCCAATTTCCAACTGAATCAGTCCCGGGCGCATTTGCGCAAACACTGCAAATTCTGCTTCTGTCAGTAGATCGGCCGAGATTTCAAAATGGAAGTTGGTGACACCATTGTCGTGTTCCGTCAGATACTGCCAGATTTCCAGACTCCGCCTGGGGTCTGCATTAAAGGTCCGGTCAATGAATTTCACCTGGGCAACTCTTTGTTCCAGAAAGAAGTCCAATTCCTTCTTCACCTGCTCCATGGAGCGAAACCGTACCCGCCTGTCAATGGAAGACAGGCAGTAACTGCATCGGTACGGACAGCCTCTGCTGCTTTCATAATATACGATTCGATTGGCAAATTCTGACAATCCTGTATAAAGAAATGGAATCTCAGAAATGTCAAAAGGACATCGCTCTCCTGTATTGCAAATGACACCCTGCTGTCTATAAACCAGCCCCGGAATCTGGGATAGCAGCCTCCCCTCACAATAGTGGGACAATAGCATCGAAAAGGTCCGCTCTCCTTCTCCTACCATAATCCCGGTCACACCTGTCATCTCCTCCAACAATTCCTCTGCATGGTAAGACGCTTCCGGTCCCCCCAGCCAGATGGGTACATGGGGCAGAATGTGCTGTAAGTCTGCCACCAGCTGCCGGATATATGTAATGTTCCAGATGTAGCAGGAAAAACCGATCACATCCGGCTGTGCCTCATAAATCTGCTGTAAAATGTGCTCTACCAGTTCGTTGATGGTATATTCTGCCAATTCCACCTGACAGTTCTCCGGCAAACCTGCTGCCTTTGCATAGGCACGGAGACTGTAGACTGCCGGATTGCTGTGAATATACTTGGAATTCAATGCCACAAGCAAAAAATGCATACGCAACCTCTGTATTTTCTATTGCCTTGTAACTGTTCCGTACTTTCATTGTTTCATTGTTTCATTTTTATTAGGTACAAACTTCTGAATACACACCAGGTAAATCACACCTACGGCAAACAGCAACAAGGAAATAAACTGGGATGTGGAAAACATTCCTACAGTCCCTCTGGGATCATCCCGTAAAAACTCAATCAAAAATCTGCCGATGCTGTACAACAGCAGATACGCACCTGCCACCTGCCCGTCCTTTTTGCTCTTTCTGGCATACATGCACAACAGAAAGCAGATCAGGAAATCTCCTGCACTGGAGATCAACTGTGTCGGAATAAGCCTGACACTAGTAGGTGCCATGGGCGTGTTGTGAAACACCACCCCCCAGGCACTGTCTGTCTCCTTGCCATAGCAACAGCCTGCCAGAAAACAGCCAATTCTGCCAAAAGCCTGTGCCAGTGCCACAGAAGGCATGGTCATATCAAAATACTTTAAGAAATTCAGTTTTTTTACTTTGGTGTAAAGAAATCCTGCCAAAATGCCACCAATGATACCACCATAAACCACAAATCCATTCCGCACATCCAACAGTAGAGACGGATCTGCCAGAATGGCTTTCCATTCTACGATGAAAAACATCAGCTTAGCACCTAGCAGTCCGCCAAACAGGCCGGCAAACCCCAGGGAATAAATCCGATTTCCATCCAATCCATACTTTTTACAGCGCCTCTCTGCCAGAAACAGGCAGGCAATCACACCAATTGCAATCATCAGACCATAGCTGTAAAAATGAAGTCTTCCTATGTGAAACAATTCATAATGCATCGCTTCCTCCATCTACAGGTTTCTATTTCCTGCTTCGTTCATACCACTCTGCTATCCATACTGTCAGAAATGCCGCACACACCAGACAGAGCCAAATGCCCCACCCTCCCTGGTGCTTCAAATAGAAAATCTGCAGCCAGACAGTACCTGCTGCAAAGAGCAGTCCCAAAACCAATCCAATCCATTTTTTGCCTTGTTGGGGCATAGGCAGCTTAGATAACACTCGTCCAACTATTGGATTCCATTTCCCCTCATACTGCTGCATTGCCACACAAGCCCCCCAGATACAGAGTGCCCCTGCCAAAGACTCCAGCATATAAGGCAGGGTAGTCACCTGACGATATAAAGGCGTCAGGTACAAAATACCTCCATATATGCCATAACAAACCAAACGAATCCCCCATTCTGCCAGATCCAGATGCCGATACCATTTGTCGTTGCCGTAGATTACCTGACGTTTCAAAATTCGGTGTAACACAATCTGAACGCCCTGTTCCAATACCGCCATTCCATATACCAGAAATATGGAAATTCCCTGTCCAAACAGTCCAATCTCCGGCGCTGCAAAAGACTGAATCAACGCCACAAAAACAGCTGTGATCACTGCCAACAGCTGTACCTGTGCCAACAGCATCCCTTTTTGTATCAGACTGGTATTCCTGTAATAGTGCAGTATCATCCGATCACAAAAGGTCTGTAAATTGCCGCCGGTGACAGCGCGATAAGGTTCTCCCTGTGTCTGGGCAGCCAGCAGTTTCATGGATATTTTTTTCAGACACCGCTTCTTTGCACCTTCCGGCAAAGCAGACAATTCAATATACCGCTCCATCTTCACAAAGGCATCGGCATAAGATTTTTGTAATGTCTGTTGGGATTGCTGTGTTTCTGTTTCTTCTCTTAATGTCTGTGGTTCTTGCTTTTCTTCTTTTTGTTCCATCTTTCTCATCTCAATGCGCAGGTTCTGTCTGAAACAGGTTACAAAATCGGACAGCAGGTTTCTATCGTTTGCATCACACCATCTAACCAGTTCTGGTCAAACAGTTCCAGTGTACCACTGTCACAATACTGGGGCAGCAACGGCTCAATGGGAATTCTTGCATAATTGGCTATACCATGCTTGTCTGCTTCCTCTGCCACATGACTTTCTCCAAATACCGCAAGTTCTTTTCCACAGTCAGGGCACTTCAGATAACTCATATTTTCTACCAACGCCATAATGGGTACATTCATCATCCGTGCCATATTCACAGCCTTGCTGACGATCATGGAAACCAGTTCCTGTGGAGATGTCACCACTACAATGCCCTCTATCGGCAGGGACTGAAATACAGTCAGTAGTACATCTCCCGTGCCCGGTGGCATATCCACAAACATATAGTCAACGTCACCCCAGATTACATCGGTCCAGAACTGGGTCACCACATTGGCAATCACCGGACCTCTCCACGCCACCGGCATATTTTCGTCTTCTAACAGCAGATTCAACGACATGATCTTAGTGCCCGCCCCAGATGTGACAGGCAGGATGCCGCCTTCCACTCCCATGGCCGGATCACTGACCCCGAAAATCTTCGGAATGGACGGGCCGGTAATATCTGCATCCAATACAGCCGTCTTGTATCCTTTCTTTCTCATGGCACTTGCCAGCAAAGAGGTAACCAGAGACTTTCCCACACCGCCTTTTCCGCTGACTACCCCAATGACATGTTTGATCTGGCTGCCTGCATTGGGTGCCTTCTGTAAACTCTGTTTGCCTCTGTCTGCACATTCCTGCCCGCAGGAGCTGCAATCATGTGTACAATCACTCATTTTTTATTCCTCCTATTTCAAACACAACTTGCTCATTTTTCAAATTCAATATAGATATGATAGGTACTGTCATGGCGTTCTTTACCCACCACAACCCCCTCTCTGGATTTGATGCGTTCCAGATTTTTATAATTGCCGGACATGGCCAATGCAGGTACCACTGTATAATAGTAAGAAAAGGGCAGTTCTCCCTCTGTTATGGTGACCCTGTCCCCCACATTTAATACGTCTCGTTCCATATGAAACAATTCTCTTCTCACCTGATCGCCTCCATTCTTATCTTTTTTATCATACCACAGCAGCAACAAAAATACAAGCCAGGCATCATACTTTGGTTCTATCGTCTACATTTGCTTTTCCTGCAAAACACCGTTGAACTTTCCCGTATGCACCTGTACACTAAAGGAATCGTTGACAATTCCAGGCAGTTTTTCTGATTGCCTGTTTTCCATGTAACAGAAAATTTCTTGTTCAATTTTCCATACTTTTCTGAAAAACAGAATGATTTTTGTTGATTTCTGACAATTTTATGCTATACTTAAAGAAACAGCAAATACATACCGATACTTGCAAGGTCACCACCGGAAAGGAGACAAACTCTATGGGAAAATTCATCGTAAAAGCAACTGCCACTGGAATCAAATTTGACCTGAAAGCGGGTAATGGAGAAGTCATTGCCACTTCCGAGGTTTATACCACAATGAAAAGCTGCTTAAATGGAGTAGAAAGTGTGAAAAAAAATGCGCCTGTTGCAGCCATCGAAGACCAGACGGTAGAAGAATATGAAACTGCCAAGAACCCAAAATTCGAAGTATATCTAGACAAAGCCGGAGAATACCGTTTCCGCCTGAAAGCCACCAATGGACAAATCATTGCAGTAGGTGAGGGATACAAGGCCAAAGCCGGATGTTTAAACGGAATTGCATCCATTCAAAAAAATGCACCGGATGCACCTGTGGTAGACACGACAGAAGCGTAATACCATTACATAAGGTGGTTTGGAATCTGTGATTTCCCAAACCGCCTCTTCTTTTGCCATCCATCTTGCAAACATTTTGCATAAGAAGCCAGTGTAATGGACACTATCTTTCCTGAAAATCCACTTGAAAACCTAGTAAACATATGTTATTATTAGGGTATAAGAGTATTTTACGCTTGAGAATAGAATGGAGGATATATGAAGATTTCTACAAAGGGACGTTATGCACTTCGTATGATGGTAGACCTGGCAGAACACAGACAGAGTGGTTTCATTGCATTGAAAGACATTGCCGCACGGCAGAATATTTCTAAAAAATATCTGGAACAAATTGTGCCGATTTTGAATAAATCCGGCGCTCTGATCACAAACCGTGGATTTCAGGGCGGATACCAGCTGGCTCGTTCCCCGGAACAATATACCGTGGGAGAGATTCTGCGTATGACAGAAGGCGGACTGGCTCCGGTTTCCTGTCTGGAACATGATCCAATTCTGTGTACCCGCAGTGAGACATGTGCCACGCTGTTTGTTTGGCAGGGACTGCACAATGCAATCAACAACTATTTAGACAGCATTACATTGCAGGATATTCTGGACAAGCAACAGGAAAGCTATGGAAATGATTATATGATTTGATGAAATCACAGGCTACCAACGGGTAACCGGCAGTGTTTTTTCAAACCACTTCGCACCGGCTGACAGCTCATACCATCAGTCGGTGCGTTTGATTTTCAGGTAACTGTGAGAGTCCAAAACAGTTGCCAGTCTTTTATTCTGTGGGATAGACCAGATCTGTTTCCTCCCAGTCTGCCAGCACATCCAGCATGTCAGCTGCGATTTCTTTTGCACCTGACAGATCATGTTCTAAGTAATTTCCACACTCAATTCGCTTACTGCCTGGAATTTCCCCTTCAAATGTACCAATAAATGCAAAAGATTCCTTCACCAAAGCAATGGCATCTGCCTTGCTGACAGTATCCCGCAGCAACAGATAAAACCCTGTCCGGCATCCCATAGGTCCTATATAAATCACTTCGTCTGCCCACTTGCTGTTTCTTGCATAAGTCGCAAACAAATGCTCAAATGTATGCAATGCACCATTGGACACATAATCTCCCTGGTTTGGCTTCTTCATCCGAATGTCATATGTAATCACATCCCCATCTACCCGGGACACATACATGCCCTTTTCCAGTATGTCATGATTGATCACAAAACTTGCAATTGTCTTCATACGTTCCTCCTGTCCATATCACGGAAACCAAAACGTGTATTTGGTCTCCTGGTTTCGCACTACCGAAATAAATGCAGCATGAAATTTCTTTCACACTGCATTCATCATATCACAATTTTTCTACTGAAAAAAGAACTCTTCTTGAGAAGATTGTGCAAATCACTCCGCAAACATGGCAGTGGATAAATACCGTTCTCCAGTATCCGGCAATACAGCCACAATGATCTTGCCTTTGTTTTCCGGACGCTTTGCCAGCTCTACAGCCGCTGCCACTGCCGCACCGGAAGAAATCCCCACCAGTACTCCCTCTGTTCTGGCGATGGCTCTGCCGGCTGCAAAAGCAGCTTCATTTTCCACTGTCACAATCTCGTCATAAATCTCCGTATTCAATGTCTCTGGTATAAATCCGGCACCAATTCCCTGAATCTTGTGAGGACCTGGTGTACCCTTGGACAAAACAGGAGAACCTGCAGGCTCTACCGCTACCACTTTCACATCCGGATTCTGGGACTTTAAATACTCCCCTGTACCGCTCAAAGTACCACCGGTTCCCACGCCTGCCACAAAAATATCTACCTGGCCATCGGTATCATTCCAAATCTCCGGACCTGTGGTGGCACGATGAATGGCCGGATTTGCCGGATTGACAAACTGGCTTGGAATGACGCTGTTTGGTGTCTGCGCCGCAATCTCCTCTGCCTTCGCAATGGCTCCCTTCATGCCCTTAGCTCCCTCTGTCAACACAATCTTGGCACCATATGCCTTTAACAGATTGCGACGCTCAATACTCATAGTTTCCGGCATAGTCAAAATGGTCTGATACCCTCTGGATGCTGCCACAGCTGCCAGACCAATGCCTGTATTACCACTGGTGGGCTCAATGATCACAGCCCCCGGCTGAATCAGCCCCTTGGCCTCTGCATCATCCAACATGGCTTTGGCGATTCGATCCTTCACACTACCTGCCGGATTGAAATACTCTAACTTTGCAAAAATCCTTGCTTCCAGTCCATTGGCCTGTTCAATGTGTGTCAGTTCTAACAACGGCGTGCTTCCGATCAAATCTGTAATCTTCTCATATACTCTCATAATGTCTCTTCCTTTCTGCCCCACAGGGCGTAACGGTTCCATATCCTCTCCGTTACACAAGTTCTAAAATCATATGATGCTGCAATGTCACCATGTGTATGTGTTAGTATTATTTTTAATCCATATCAAACCTAGATATTTGATAGGTTTTATTCTAGCACGCCTTTTCCCACTTGTCAATCCCTTTTTCAAAAGAATTGCCATTCCCTCTGGGGGACTGCACTTTTTGGTGACAAAATTTTCCTGTTACACAGGAAAAGCCCTTCACAGATTATCATCTGCAAAAGGCTTCCCTGTTATCTTTTATTTTCTATACTGATATGTCATCTGTGCCGCTGACAGTTCTTCATTGTCTTCGTCTATTTCAATCTGCTTCCACTTTACAGAAGTACCTGCATAATAGACCTGGGTCAACCCACTGTAACAGAAACACCGCTCCCCAATCTTTTTCAAACTCTCCGGCAGAATGATCTGGGTCAGGGCATCACAGCTTTCAAAAGCACGGGCATCGATCCGCACCATGCCATCCGGTATGGTGATGCTTTCCAGGCGGGTGCAGCCATAAAAGGCGGAATGTCCGATCCTGGTAACGCCGCCTGGCAGTTCCACACTGCGGATTCTCTGATTCTGGGAAAATGCACTGATGCCGATGGCAGTCACACGTTCCGGCACTGCCACCGTGCTGCTGTCTCCCAAATAGGCCAGCAATACACCCGTGTCATTGATCAAAAATGGATCTAATTTCAACGCATCACAGCCTTCAAAAGCACGGTTGCCGACTTCCACCAGTGTATCCGGCAGATTGATCTGACTCAGATTGGTGCAGCCTTCAAATGCCTCCTCACGAATCACTCTGGTCTGCTCCGAAAGGGTCACCCGTTTCAATCCGGTACAGTTCTGGAAGGTTCTCCAATAAATCTGGGTCACTCCTTCCGGAATCTGTAGTTCTGTCAGCTTGCTGCATCCGGCAAAGGCATCCCCACCGATATAGGACAAACTATTTGGCAACGTCAGTGTTTTCAGACTGCTGCATCCGGACAATGCCATACTGCCCAAAGATTCCAAATGTTTCGGCAGAGACAGTTCCTTTAAATTCCCACACCCCATGAACATGGCATCTGGGATTTCTGTCAGACCAGACGGAAATGTCACCCCTTCCAGTTTTGTACAATTCTGATACACGCCACTGCCCAGATAGGTGATGGTATCTGGAATGGAAGTCTGTTTCAAATGGGTACAGTCTGCAAAAGCATATTCCCCTACTCCGGTCAGTTCCTCTGGCAAAGCAGCTTTTCTCAGGTTGGTACAACCTTCAAATGCACGTTCCCTGATTTCCTTCACACTCTCTGGCATAGAGACAGAAAACAGAAGATGTCTGTCCGCAAAAGCCTCTTCCCCAATGATCGTCACAGAATCCGGAATGGCTATTCTTCCACCAATGCCATAGTAACCAGTCAGCACGCCATCATTGTTTACCCGGAACATAAACGGCAAATCCGTCCACAACAATGCGCAAAAGCCTGCCACCAGACAGAGCAGGATGGCTGTCACCGGAATGAGTACCTTCCAGTTTTTCTTCTTTTCAGAAGATTGTCCTGCTGTTCCCTCAGACTTTTGTTCCTTTCTGGATGGCCGTTTTGGCTTTTTCTTCTTTGGTTTCTCCACAGGCGATTCTGGTAACACATTCTCTGTAGGCACCGATGCCTGACTGCTATCTGTCTCCACTTTCTGGTCTACCATGTCAAACGGGGATACATATCCGGAATCCCCGGAATGTTCCTGCTCTGGCACTGCACTCGTGGATGTAGTCTGTGCCCACTGGGGATCATGAATTTCGTTTTCCATGCCCTCTTCCGGCACGGCTCCGCTCTCAACAATATTTTCCTCTGTCACATCATCCCCCACAGACCAGGTTTCTTCTTCCTTTTTCCATATGTTCTTCCATTTTCCGTTCCCAAACTTCATACCGTTCCTCCATTACCCTTCTGTGTATCTGGAAAGGAATTGTCTGGTCCGCTCCTCCTTGGGATTGGTAAACACTTCCTTCGGGTCACCTTGTTCTAAAATCTGCCCTCCGTCCAAATTCACAACTTGCAAACATTTGTGAAACACACTTTTATGCTACCAATTTAGCAAAATAAAGTCAAGAGAAAGCCCATTTTTATCGGATTTTTCTCCTGTTCTCATAGCAGATATTGGAACTGAAAAATGCCGGTTGACAAAATCCCTTATCATTGCTACTATTGTGAATAGCCTATGATTATCATAGGCTTTGACAAGGCAAGAAAAGAATTCTGCGAACGCAGAATTCTCGCGCCGAGCGCGGTTGCGTAAGCAACTTTTTCTCTTCGCGCGAGGTCGCATCCTCGTGCGAAGCACTTTTTATGTAATAGGAATGGAATTTCCTATTACATAAAAAGAGACAATCGTCCCACAAAACCCATCGAGAGGAAGCGCAGCGGAATCGAGATGGCATTTTTGTGGATATGATAAAGAGAGGAATCCCATGAATCAATTTTCAAGAACAGAATTACTGCTTGGCAGTGAAGGAATGGAGCGTCTTGCCCAGGCCCGTGTGGCAGTGTTCGGCATCGGCGGAGTAGGCGGTTATACAGTAGAAGCACTGGTGCGCAGCGGCATTGGTGCCATCGACCTGATCGACGATGACAGAGTCTGCCTGACCAATATCAACCGCCAGATCTATGCCACCCGCAAGACAGTAGGCAAGTATAAAGTAGACGTGGCAGCCGAACGGATTGCAGAAATCAACCCCAAAACGGTTGTCCGCACATATCAGACATTTTATACACCGGAAACCTCTTCCCAGTTTGATTTTCATGACTATGATTATGTGGTAGATGCCATTGATACGGTCACTGGCAAGATCGAACTGGTGATGAATGCCCAGGCTGCCGGTACCCCCATCATCAGTTCTATGGGAGCAGGCAATAAGCTAGACCCCACTGCATTTGAAGTGACAGACATTTATAAAACTTCTGTGTGTCCGCTGGCAAGGGTCATGCGAAGAGAATTGAAAAATCGTGGGGTGAAAAAGCTGAAAGTGGTCTATTCCAAAGAAAAACCGATGACCCCTGTAGAAACCCCGGAAAACAGTTGCAGTACCCACTGTATCTGTCCACCGGAAGCCCAGCGAACCTGTACCGTCAGACGGCAGATTCCCGGCAGTATGGCCTTTGTGCCCTCTGTAGTGGGACTGATTATCGCTGGTGAGATCATCAAAGATCTGACTGGAATTCAGAACAAGTGATAACTTCCTATTATACAAAAAACGGCCATCAGACTCCAATATCTGATGGCCGTAAAAATGATATTTTGATTCCTTTTGCACAACGTGATTTTATCACGCTGTTGGCAGTTCTGCAATGACTTCCACTTCACAAAGTACATTCTTTGGCAAAGTCTTCACTGCCACACAGCTTCTTGCCGGCTTGCCGGTGAAGTAAGTGCCATATACTGCATTGAATGCCGCAAAGTCTGCCATATCTGCCAGAAAGCAGGTGGTCTTCACTGCATCTGTGTACACACATCCCGCAGCCTGTAACACTGCACCCAGGTTTTTCATGACCTGTTCCGCCTGTGCTTCAATGGTACTTCCTACAATCTCTCCTGTAGCCGGATCAATGGGAATCTGACCGGAAGTCAACACCAGATTTCCCACCACCATTGCCTGTGAATAAGGTCCGATGGCAGCCGGTGCTTTCTCTGTATTCACCACTTTACTCATACACGACTCCTTTCTAAGATACATCCGATTAGACAATTGCGAAACTATGATACCGAACGCTTTTCATCAAAATTTTTATTTGAAAAACACGCTCTCGCTTCGGTTTCATGCAACGGTACTAATATTTTTTATCGCTTATTGCTCAAAAAATAAAGTACCGGCATTTCACAGAGTTTTTCAAATAAAAAAATTTCTGATGCACAAGCTGTTTTCTGGTTTGCTCAAGGAGTTTCGCAATTGCCTCTATACATCCTAACAGGTCATTGCCTCTATACTGTTATGACAAATCCCCTGTGTCGTAATGTTTCTTTACCTTCAAACGCTCCATGGAACGTGCCAGATTGGCTTTGGACACATTGTATTCCCAGATGCTCTGCTGCTGGCGCAGCTGCTCTTCTGCACGTTCTTTGGCTGCAATGGCACGCTGTTCATCAATTTCTTCCGGCGTCTCCATGGTATCTACAATCATGGTCACACGATTGTTAAAAATCTGCACCTGACCGATGCCGGTCACTGCGGTGATCCATTCCCCATCCGGTTTCTGGATCTGCACTTCTCCTTCTGTCACTGCCAGCACTGCCTTTTCATGATGGGCCAGAATACCCATCAGACCGTCCAGTGTAGGAACGATCAGCTGGGCACACTGGTCATGATAAAAGGTACGCCCTATGGTAATGATTCTTAAAAAAAATAAATTGGTCTCGCTCATACGCCACCTCTTTCTGAAAGCAGCCCTTAAGCCATCTGTTTTGCCTTTTCAATGACATCATCAATGGTTCCCACATTGAAGAATGCCTGCTCCGGATACTCATCCATCTCACCGTTGATAATCGCCTTAAATCCACGAATGGTCTCGGCAAGGGGCACATACTTTCCTGGTACACCAGTAAAGTTCTCTGCCACGTGGAACGGCTGGGATAAGAACTTCTGAATCTTACGGGCACGGAATACCGTTACCTTATCTTCCTCAGACAATTCCTCCATACCCAGAATGGCAATGATATCCTGCAATTCTCTGTACTTCTGCAATACCTGCTGTACTGCACGTGCAGTCTCATAATGTTCTTCCCCCACTACATCCACTTCCAGAATACGGGAGGTGGATTCCAGAGGATCCACTGCCGGATAAATACCCTGCTCTACAATCTTACGTGACAACACGGTAGTGGCATCCAAATGGGCAAATGTAGTAGCCGGTGCCGGGTCTGTCAAGTCATCCGCCGGTACATACACTGCCTGTACGGATGTGATGGAACCATTCTTGGTAGAAGCAATCCGCTCCTGCAATTCACCAAGTTCAGTTGCCAGTGTGGGCTGGTATCCTACTGCGGACGGCATACGGCCAAGCAATGCAGAAACCTCAGAACCTGCCTGCACGAAACGGAAGATGTTGTCAATGAACAACAGCACATCCTGATGATCTACATCACGGAAATACTCTGCCATAGTCAGTCCGGTTTCTGCCACACGCATACGAGCTCCCGGCGGCTCATTCATCTGTCCAAATACCAATGCAGTTTTCTCCAAAACCCCGGACTCTCTCATCTCAGTCCACAGGTCATTTCCCTCTCTGGAACGCTCTCCTACACCGGTGAAAATGGAATATCCACCATGCTCGGTTGCCACGTTTCGAATCAGTTCCTGAATCAATACAGTCTTTCCTACACCAGCACCGCCGAACAGACCAATCTTACCACCCTTTGCATAGGGGGCAAGCAGGTCAATGACCTTGATACCGGTTTCGAGAATCTCTACTGCCGGATTCTGCTGTTCAAAAGTCGGCGGTGCTCTATGGATTTCCCACTTTTCTACTTCTTCCTGTGTCTTAATCTTTTCTCCATCATCAATGGTATCTCCTGTTACGTTAAAAAGACGGCCCAGTGTCGGTGTTCCCACCGGCACTTTGATACCGCCACCCGGCGCAGTGACTTCCATATCACGGCACAGACCTTCACTGGAGGACAGCATGATACAACGAACTACATTCAGTCCTACATGCTGTGCCACTTCCATGACACAGGTCTTGCCGTCATTGACCACTTCAAGGGCATCTTTGATAAAAGGAAGATTACCGTCTGCAAATTCTACGTCTACAACAGGTCCTAAAACCTGTATAATTTTTCCTTTATTCATTCCTTCTCCATTCCTGCGCTCCATTCACGCATTAGGGAACGAAAGCAGTATGCTACCATTCCCCTCTCGCTACTGACACTCCTCACAATCCTATGCCTTCACAACTAACGGCTTTTTTTCTTCTGCGCCTTGGCACCGCTGGAAACCTCTGTAATTTCCTGGGTGATGGCACCCTGACGCACACGATTGTACTGAATGGACAGTTCACGAATCATATCTGTGGCACTGTCTGTAGCAGACTCCATTGCCATCATACGTGCATTTTGCTCGCTGGCATATGCTTCTACCAAAGCACCGTACATCAGACCAGTCACATAGTTTGGCACCAGATTTTCCAGCACCGCATCGGCACTTGGCAGATATTCAATGTCCTCCGGCACCTCTACGGTAGAGTCCAGATGATACTCCTTTTTCTTCAATGGCAGAATCTGATAAGACTCTGCTTCACTTTCCATGGAGTTCAGCATTTTGGTATAAATCAGGTGAATCTCATCCAATTCACCACTGTTATACAGTGCAATCATTCTGCCCGCAATGATTCTGGCACGATGGATACTTGGATTCTGTACGGTGTAGCGGAAACTCTCATCAATCTCAATCTTTTTATGCTCAAAATAATGACGACCAATCTCACCCACCACATACAGTCTGTCGATGTCCGACTTTTCCATTTCCTCCTGGGCCAGCTTTAAGACATTGTGATTGTACGCACCTGCAAGACCTTTATCCGCTGTGACAATGAGATACCCTACTTTTCTATCTTTTTCCGGCACATTATGACCAAAATAAGGATGCTCCATATCCGGAAAATGCCGCAGCATTCTGGCAATGGCATTCTGAATGGCATAAAAGTGGGTCTCTGTTGCTTCCAACATGGTTCTTACACGCTTCAGTTTGGAGGAAGAAATCATATACATGGCACTGGTAATTTTCTTTGTGTCCTGTATACTTTTCATTCTGCTTTGTATCTCTCTGGCACTTGCCATGGCAAATTCCCCCTTTAAACAGAATAGCTGCTCTTAAATTCTCTGGCCGCTTCCAAAATCGCCTTTGCATTCTCATCAGAAAGACGCTTGGTCACCGTCAGTTCACTCATGATGTCTTTATGGTTTTCCGCAAAATATGCCAGCATCTCTGTCTGGAACTTCTTTACCTGATTCACCGGAATATCCTGCATCAGCTTATTGGTGGCAGTGTACAAAGTCACCACCTGCTCTGCCATAGAAAGCGGTTTGCCAAGAGGCTGCTTGAGCAGTTCCATCAATCCATTTCCGTAATTCAACTGATTTCTGGTATCCTCATCCAAATCAGAACTGAACTGGGTAAAGATTTCCATCTCTCTAAACTGTGCCAGATCAATACGAATGGAACCGGCCGCTTTCTTCATGGCCTTTGTCTGGGCTGCACCACCTACACGGGATACAGACAGACCTACGTTGACTGCCGGACGCTGACCGGAGAAGAACAAATCACTCTCTAAGAAAATCTGACCATCTGTAATAGAAATCACATTGGTTGGAATATAAGCGGATACATCACCGGCCTGTGTCTCAATAATCGGCAGTGCGGTAATAGAACCACCGCCCAGTTCAGTAGACAACCGGCTGGACCGCTCCAACAATCTGGAATGCAGATAGAATACGTCACCTGGATATGCCTCACGTCCCGGAGAACGCTCTAACAACAGGGACAATGCACGATATGCCACCGCATGTTTGGACAGATCATCATATACGATCAACACATCTTTACCCTGATGCATGAAGTACTCTGCCAAAGCCGTACCGGAATATGGCGCAATATACTGCAAAGATGCCGGGTCACTGGCTGTGGCTGCCACAATGATGGAATACGACATGGCATCATGCTTTTCTAACAGGCTTGCCACCTTTGCAATGGTGGATGCCTTCTGTCCGATGGCCACATAAATACAGATCACATCCTTGCCCTTCTGGTTGATGATGGTATCGGTTGCGATAGAAGTCTTACCAGTCTGACGGTCGCCAATGATCAACTCACGCTGTCCACGTCCGATGGGGAACATAGAGTCAATGGCCAGAATACCGGTCTCCATAGGCACACCCACGGATTTTCTCTCTACGATGCTTGGGGCATCCTGCTCAATGGGACGATAATCTTCTTCTGCGATCTCACCCTTGCCGTCAATGGGCGCACCCAGCGCATCTACGACTCTGCCTAAAAATTCTCTGCCCACCGGGATACCGGCACGCTTCCCGGTACGCATCACACGGGAGCCTTCCTTCAGACCGCTTTCCCGACCAAAAAGGATGATACCAATGTTCTTGCTGCGGATATCCTGCACCATGCCCTTCACGCCATTTTCAAAAATGACGATCTCACCATACATGGCATGGTCAATCCCGCTTGCAGTTACAATCCCGTCACCGATGGTTTCAATCAGACCGATTTCCTTATCTGTCCGATCAAAGTCAGATTGGGCAATTTCTTCCTTTAAGATTGTAATGATATCATCTGTACCAGTAAAAGTACGACTGGAGCTTTTTAACTTCTGTCCCAGCTTCTCTAAACGGCTCCTCATACTCCAGTCATATTCCTGATTTCCTACCCGGATAACGAAACCGCCCAACAGACTTTCATCCTGTGTCATCTGGATTTCCAGCTTCGCATTTTTGTGCTTCTTTGCCAGAAATGCCTTGATCTTCTCTAACTGATCCTCTGTAGGAGGCACTACATAGCGGAGATCTGCCTTGATGTCTTCCGGCTCTGTTGTGTCTAACTGTTCATATGCGGCAAACACATCCTCCAACATAGAAAAATCCTGATTGTCACAGATGACTTTCAAAAAGTTTCGAATGGTTGCAGGGAATGTTTCCTCAATTTCCACATGCTTCTTTTCAATATCTAATACGGGGTTTTCTAAGTCAATTCGAAGCTGGGGAACCAATTCCAAAAGGTTCTTGGTCTCACGAATTGCCTCTGCTGACACACGAAGACCTGCCAGCAGCTTTGCATACTCTAGTGCAGATTTTGTCATACGGATTCCTCACCTGCTTCCGCTAAAAATTCGTCATAAAACTGTTGATTCTTTTCTTTGTCAAAAGACTGCTCCATAATCTTGGCAGTGGCACCCATGACCATCACAGCGATCTCGCTCTTCATGTTGCGCATGGTCTCTGCCTTCTCCGCTGCAATCTTTTCCTGTGCCTTCTCTATGAGCTTGGATGCATCTTCATCTGCGCTCTTGATGATACTGTCGTATTCTTTCTGTGCCTTTGTCTTTGCCTTGGCAATGATCTCCTCAGACTCCTCCTGTGCTTTGTCAAGAGATGCCTGATAAGCTGCTTTCAACTCATCTGCCTTCTGTCTGGTTGCTTCTGCCTCATCAAACTGCTTCTTCAACAGTTCCTCACGGGCTGCCATCATCTTGTCAATGGGTTTAAACAAAAAGATCTTCACCAGAAAGAACAGTACCAGAATATTGATAATGATACAAATCAAATTTACCGGATCCAGACTTAACATATCTGTCTACCTGCCTTTCCATTATTTTCGCAACTGCTCAGTACCTTCACAGTTACCGGTTTGTAAGGATTGCCATCCTGACATTCCATTATTTCAACATAATGATGATCATCAACGCTACAACGAAACCATAGATAGCAGTTGCCTCTGCCAGCGCACTACCAAGCAACAGCAATGTGGTGATCTTACCGGAAGCTTCTGGCTGTCTTGCCACTGCTTCTGTTGCCTTACCTGTGGCAATACCGATACCAATACCTGCGCCCAGACCTGTTAATACTGCGATACCTGCTCCAATTGCAATAATTGTTCCAATCATTTCTCTCGTCTCCTTTTCTAGCTGACTTACTCAACCGCTTCTTTGATGTACAGACCGGTTAAAAAGATAAATACATAGGCCTGAATCAGACCATCGAAAATATCAAAATACATACTGAATGGAATGGGAAGACCAACCGGCAGAATCGCCTTGATCAACTCCATGATGACAAATGCACCGAGTACATTTCCAAACAGTCGCATACAAAGGGATACCGGCTTGATGACCAGCTCCAACAGATTAAAGGGAAGCATAATGCCTACCGGTTCAATAAAGCTGTGCAGCCAACCTTTTACCCCTTTCTTATGAATACCGGCATACTGGATGAGGATAATACTCATCAACGCCAGGCCGGCAGTCACATTCAAATCCTTGGTAGGTGGTTTAAATCCAACTAACCCAATGATATTAGAGATTCCCAAATACAATACCACTGCCATCAGGTATGGTCCGTATTCTTTTGCTTCTTCGCCCACAATGCCGTGAACAAGATTGCGCAGGCCATCTACTGCGGTTTCTACAATCAGCTGCCGTTTTGACACCTTGGTTGGATCCGGCTCTAACTTGCGTGTCATCAAAAAACACACCAGCGCAATGAATGCCATGATGATCCAGGTGACGACAATGGATTCTTTGATGCCGTAAGGCCCAATATAAAACACTGTCGCACAGTCCAGCTGCTCCTGCAATTCCTCTGCTAATTGCTCCACACGCTCATCTCCTTTCAGATTATTTTATGATTTCTATATCAATCAGTTCTCATTCTACACCTGACACTTAAATGTTGCAACAGAAATCCCCACAAAATATTTGAAAAAAAACCGCCTTTCTTTTGGAAGAAAAAGCGGTTTTTCACAGAATATTCACTTTGTGTGTAATAATAATGACCGCCCAGACCCCTTTGTCTGTAAGAAGTTTCTCTAAACTCCAAATATACCATATTTTGCAACGATATAATACTCTCTATACCTGCATTTTTGGAAGGACCAAACAGTCACATTTTCATGTTCCTGCCGCAATTGCGTTTAGTGATGGAATAAGCGGATACCAGTAAATGCCATAGTGATACCGTATTTATTGCATACCTCGATCACATTGTCGTCCCGGATGGAACCACCTGGCTGCGCGATATACTTGACACCGCTTCTGTGGGCCCGCTCTACGTTGTCACCAAATGGGAAAAATGCATCAGAACCCAGTGCCACATCGGTCAGGGTATCCAGCCATGCACGCTTCTCTTCCTTTGTGAACACTTCCGGCTTTACTTTGAAGATCTTCTCCCACTCCCCATCTGCCAATACATCCATGTAATCCTCGCTGATGTATACGTCGATGGCATTGTCTCTGTCCGGACGCTTGATGGAATCCAGAAATGGCAGGTTCAAAACCTTCGGGTTCTGACGCAGATACCAGTTATCTGCCTTGCTGCCTGCCAGTCTGGTACAGTGAATACGGGACTGCTGCCCTGCACCGATTCCGATTGCCTGTCCATCTTTTACATAGCATACGGAATTAGACTGGGTGTACTTTAAGGTAATCAGAGAAATGATCAGGTCAATCTTTGCAGACTCCGGCAGTTCCTTCGTATCTGTGGGAATGGTGGCAAACAATGCATCATCAATGACCAGTTCATTTCTGCCCTGCTCAAAAGTCACACCATATACTTCCTTACGCTCAATGGCA
>JAFTGN010000111.1 GCA_017457865.1 Lachnospiraceae bacterium
CATTGCCGGAACCAAGTATCAAGGTAAGTTTGTTTTATAGATAGAGTATGAAAATATAGAGTGAAAAGCCGTATGCGTTAATAGCGCACGTACGGTTTTGTATAGGGGTATGGGGAGTAATCCCCATATCTACTAGAGAGTCCTGACGGGGTGAAAGTGCAGAATTGTCAGGAATCATATTGATTATTTGGTAAAATTTTGAACAATGTAAGCAAAACACAAACAACGAAGTAGATACGGAACGAATGTTTGTCTGTAACCGTGTAGGAAGCAGGTATCAAAGATCAATCGGGAGGATAGGGGCATATGGGAATGATATTGAATCCATCAAATGAGAAATTTGCTGAAGTTCTGAATTCTGAAATCTATATAGACAAATCCATGTTCATTGTCTGTACAAATAAAGTAATCAATACGCTTCAGAAGTATGTCTGTGTGAGTCGTCCCAGAAGATTTGGCAAGTCAGTGACTGCCGATATGCTTTGTGCATATTATGGGCAGGAGGATTCTACAGATTTGTTTGCAGATTTGAAAATTGCCCAGATGGAAGGGGAACAGAAGTATCAGAATCAGTTTCATGTGATTCACTGGAATGTTCTGGACTACTTTTCTGAAAGCGGAAATCACACAAATGGAATGATTGCACTTTTGCTGGAAGATACAATGTCGGAATTGGAAAGTGAATTTCCTGATGAATTGAAGAATGTCAGAAGAAACTTGTCCAGGATGTTATCTGCGATATATGCGAAGACAGGCAGAAAGTTTGTGTTTGTGATTGACGAGTGGGATTGTATTTTCAGGCGAAATAAAGAAGATATCGCCAGTCAGACGGAATATCTTGATTTTCTCCGCAATTTGCTCAAAGACAAAGTGTATGTGGCACTTGCTTATATGACAGGAATTCTGCCGGTTAAGAAATATGGGGAACATTCTGCATTGAATATGTTTACAGAAATATCGGTAGCGGATGCAGGACAATATGCAGAGTTTACTGGATTCACAGAAACAGAAGTGAAGGTGCTTTGTGATCAGTACAGCATGGACTACGATGAAGTGAACCGTTGGTATGACGGCTATCGGATCAATGACATTTCGGTATATAACCCCAAATCTGTTGTGGAAGCCATGCTTCGCAGAAAAATTGGAAATTATTGGACGCAAACTGAAACCTACGAAGCACTGAAGATTTATATTCAGACAAATATGGATGGGTTACATGAAAAAGTAGAACAGCTGATTGCAGGTGAAAAAATAGAGGTTGATATTACATCATTTCAGAATGATATGACCACATTCTGTTCTGCCGATGATGTGCTGGCACTTTTGATCCATCTGGGTTACCTGACTTATTATGAATCAGGTACCCACAACAGAACTTCAATGTGTTGGATTCCAAATCTTGAAGTACAGCAAGAATTTATTCGTTGCATCAAAAGTACAGAGGGTTGGGAACATGTGATGCATGCGATTCGCCAATCAGATCAATTGCTGGAGGATACGATTAAAGGGGATGAAAAAGCAGTTGGAGAGGCATTACGCCAATTGCATTATGAAAATACTTCTCTATTGGCTTATAGTAATGAAAATTCCCTCAGTTGTCTGATCAATCTTGCTTATTATTCAGCAAGAAAGTATTATACGATCCTTCGTGAACTGGAAACTGGGGAAGGGTTTGCTGATGTTGTCTTTATTCCATACAAAAATACTTGCAAGCCTGCAATGATAGTGGAACTGAAATACAATCAGAGCGCTGATACAGCGATCGATCAAATCAAAGAGAAGCGTTATCATGGAGCATTGTCCCAATATCTTGATCGTTTACTCATAGTTGGGATCAATTATGATAAGAAAACAAAAGAACATTCTTGTAAAATAGAACGTTTTCAATCGAATGGAATGTGAGGTAGAAAGAATAATGGGTGTTTTTATTTATATTTTGTGTTTTTTGGTTGCAGTATTGTCCTTTGTTTGTATCTATGCAATGATAAAAGAAAAACAAAAATGGTTCTGGCTGATTTTGCCGGTGTATATGGATTTGGTGATTTTACTGGTGTTATACACGCAGGAAATTGCATATTTCGGTTTATTGGGTGTGCTTGGACTCATTCCTCTGTTTTTATTTCTGAGGAATGCAAAAAATACACAGTGACAGATGATCATGACAAAAGCGTATGAAGAGAGAGGCATTGCAAGAAAGGAATCGACCTGTCTTTGGAATGCCTCTATTTTTTGAGAAAGGAATACAGGATGAGCAAGTATAAGACCATTATATTTGATTTAGATGGCACATTGTTAAACACATTGGAAGACCTGACGGACAGCACCAATTATGCACTGGAACAATTTCAGATGCCGGTGCGTTCCATAGAGGAAGTACGTACCTTTGTGGGAAATGGCATTCACAAGCTGATCGAACGGGCAGTACCGGAGGGAACAGATTTGGAGAAGGTGGAGCAGGTATTTGCCTGTTTCAGGTCCTATTATACCGATCACTGTAACTGCAAAACCGGTCTGTATCCGGGGGTGAGAGAGCTGCTGCTGCGGTTAAAGGAAGCCGGTTTTTCCCTGGCAATCGTATCCAACAAAGCCCATCCGGCAGTGGAAGCGTTGCGGGAACTGTATTTTGCGGATGTGATCACGGTGGCCCTTGGAGAGCGGGAAGCGGAAGGGATCCGCAAGAAACCGGCACCGGATATGGTAGAGCTGGCATTACAGCAGATTGGCAGTACAGAAGCAGAGGCATTGTATATCGGGGATTCCGAAGTGGATCGACAGACCGCAGCCAATGCAGGACTGGACTGTCTGTTAGTCAGCTGGGGATTCCGGGAGCGAAGCCTCCTTGAGACACTGAATGCTGCCGGGATTGCAGATGATGCAGAGGCTGTGTGGAAGTGGATTACCCGGTGAAAGGGGATATGTGGTTTCAGGATTGCTGGAAATTTGTGGAAAACAGAAGAGATATGTAGATTTATGTGGAGGACTGGTATAGGAATCCTGCAAAATCACAGGAAATTTGTCGAAAAAAGGAAGCTTTGTAAGAAAACAGTAATTGTATTAAGACAATGCCATTGTTATAATGTAACTAATCTGCGATGCAGAGCAATCTGTCGTTGCAGTTTTAGATAAAACGTAACTGTGATCAAATTCGAACCAGCTACGACAAAAAACGTTTCTTTAAGGAGAGGGAATGATATGAGTTTGATTGTTTCTGATTTATCAAAAAAGTATGGAAATAAGACTGTGGTAGACCACATCAGTTTTTCCATGGAGAAGCCGGGGGTGTATGCACTGTTAGGAACCAATGGTGCAGGTAAGACCACCACCATCCGTATGATGCTTGGTATTCTGGCGAAAGACGGAGGGGAAGTGCTGTGGAATGGCGCACCCCTGCAGGTGGATACCTGTAATGTAGGGTATCTGGCAGAGGAGAGAGGGTTGTATCCTAAGTACAGTCTCATGGATCAGCTGATTTATTTTGCAGGCATCAAGGGAGTGCCAAAGGCAGAGGCGAAGAAGCGGATTGCTTACTGGGCAGATCGTCTGGAAGTGGCAGAGTATCTGTATCCACAGCAGACAGCCACAAAGGGCAGACGGGTGAAGAAGCAGAAGCCTAAGTTGGCAGATCAGCTTTCCAAGGGAAATCAGCAGAAGATTCAGTTTATGACCGCACTGTTGTCTGACCCGGAACTGATCATCTTAGATGAGCCCATGTCCGGTCTGGATCCGGTGAATACAGATTTGTTTAAGGAGATCATCCGGGAAGAGATTGCAAAGGGCAAGTATCTGATCATGTCCAGCCACCAGATGGCCACAGTGGAGGAGTTTTGTACGGACATTACCATTCTGAACCGGTCTAAGGCTGTGTTGCAGGGAAACCTGAATGAGATCAAGAAGAGTTACGGCCGTGTGAACCTGAATCTGAAAGTGGAGCAGGACATTCGTCCGTATATTGAGGCAGCAGGGGTACAGCTGTTGACAGAGAAGGAGTTTGAGTACCAGTTGAAGGTGGAGAGTGAAGCACAGGCAAACGGACTGTTAGGCAGCCTGATTCAGGCAAAGATTCCGGTGATCCGGTTTGACTTAAGAGAGCCGTCTCTTCATGAGATTTTTGTGGAAAAAGTAGGTGAAGCAAATGAAGATTGAGAAGAATATGTTTGCCGGTACCGGTCAGGTCTACCGCTTTACGCTTAAACAGCTGATTGGCAGCAGAATGAACGTGATCTCCATGATCGTGATGATGGTGCTGGCGCTGTTTGCCCTGCCGGTGATGACCTTCCTTTCCGGTTCCGGATTTTTGGATGATGGTGTCCTGGAAGCATCTGCCATTTATCTGCAAAATGATACGGCCTATGAGCTGGATGTAGAGGATGTGCGGGCCACAGGAGAGGCATTTTCAGATGTGACCTTTGTCACCCCCACCTATTCGGTAGAAGAAGTGGCAGACCGGCTGGGGGAAGATGAGTTGTTTGTACATATTTACAAAGATGCAGCGGCTGAGATGTTTGCTATTGAGGTATTCAGCCAGCCGGACGGTGAACTGTATGAAAGCAGTGCGGTAGATCAATTGACCGCTGCCATAACCGATGGGTTCCAGAAAGCCCAGTATCGGGCACTGGGCGCCACACCGGAACAGCTTGCCATCGCCACCGCCCAGGTAGAGATGGAAGCAGAGTATGCATCTGATTATCTGGCTTCTGATCAGATTCCGTGGGATGTGCAGTATTTTATTCAGATTTTCTATGCGGTTGTGGTGATGATGGTCAGTATCCTGACGGTATCTTACATTGTGCGCAGTGTGACGGAGGAAAAGACGTCCAAGCTGGTGGAAGTGCTGATGGTATCGTTGAAACCACTGGCACTGCTGACTGGAAAGATTCTGGCAGTGATGACCTATATTCTGTTCCAGATGGTGGTGTATGTGGGCTGCTTCATCCTGTCTTACAAAGTTTCTGGCCGGTTTATGGATATGTCCGGAGTGGACAGTTTGCTGGCACAGAATGGCATTTCTATGGAAATGTTCCATATGGGACCGGCGTTAGCAGCTGTGGTACTCTTGTCCCTGCTTCTGGCATATATGACCTATGCATTGGTTGCCGGGCTCATGGGAGCAGGCTGTTCTAAGACAGAGGATGTCCAGAGCGCAGTGCAGGTGCCCACCATGATCTGTATGGCAGCCTATATTGTATCTTGTGTCACCTCTCCATTGAACAGTCCTACAGTGGCGCTTGTGACCAGTCTGGTGCCCTTTGTATCCGGTTTTTGTGCGCCGGTACATTACCTGTTAGGGGATATCAGCATGGGTGTCATGGTACTTTCCTGGCTGATTCAGATGGTGGTGATTGCAGGACTGATGTTCTTTGCCACAAAGGTATATCGTGACCTGATCATCCATAAGGGAGAGCGGGTACGGATCCTGGATATGATCCGTATGGCAGCCGCTTCCAGGCAGCAGAAGGGAGCATGAGGGAATGAAGAAGCAATTGAAAGGATTTAGAAAGATTTTTGACTTTACCTTCCGCAATCAGGTGAAGTCTAAGGCGTGGCTCAGTACCACCATCGTGGTATTGCTGCTGTGTCTGGCGATTCCTGCCGCAATCATCGTATTTGCAGGAGATATGTCGTTTGAAGAGCCGGAAAGTAGTGCGGTCAGTGCAGGTGTGGACCAAGGGGATGGGGAAGCAGGTGAGGAACCGGAATCGGTGCAGATTGATACGGTGTATGTGGTGGATGAGACGCCGGGAGAGGAACTGACCTTCCGTTCTCTGTCTCTTGTGGCCAGCGGCATCTATGAGAATGTGCGGTATGAGTGGTGTGGAGACAGTCTGGAAACGGCACAGGACAAGGCAGAGGGAGCCCATGATCTGATCCTGCTGATCCAGAAACAGGGACCGGGTTATACCTTCCGTGTACTGGTACCGGATCAGTCTGAACTGGAGCGTTCGGATGCATGGGATTATGCGTATTTCTTAGAGTCTTATACCAAGGGCGTGATGATCGAGAAATCCGGTCTGGATTCCCGCAAGACAGCGGAACTGAGTACACCGGTTTATGGATACCAGATGGCAGCAGGCGAGGCTGAAGAAGGCATTGATGCTGCTGATTTATATGGCGAAGATGGTTCTTTGAACATGGAAACGCTGGTTGCACTGGCGGAACAGTTAAAAGGCATCCTGAAATATGTGCTGGCATATCTGGTGATCATGTTTATGTACTTTATGATCGTCATGTATGGACAGGGCATTGCAAACAGCGTGGTTTTGGAGAAAAGCTCCAAGCTGATGGATACCTTCCTGGTATCGGTGAAGCCCTCTGCCATGATTTTTGGAAAGGTGACTGCACAGGTGCTGTCCTGTGTGTTACAGATTTTGCTGTGGATCGCCGGTCTGGTGATCAGCTGTATTGCAGGGGTACAGATTTTAAAGGCAGTCAACCCTGACACCCAGTTTTTCCTTGTGGCAGTGTTCTCTAGTTTGAAGGGCTTTGGTACCCTGTTTTCCCTGCCCGGTGCCATCTTGTCAGTGGGCATCCTCATTGCAGGGTTTGTATTGTACTCCACCATTGCCGCCATCTGTGGCGCAGTGGCAGACAAGCAGGAAGATCTGTCTTCCAGCATTGGGGTATTCACCATGATCCTGCTGGTGAGTTTTATGGCATCCCTCTATGGGGGTCTGGCAAGCGGTACGGTTCCTATGTGGATGAATCTGGTGCCGTTTACTGCCACACTGGTATTGCCATCCGGTCTGCTGCTGGGAGATTGTTCCATTGGCATCGGTCTGGCAAGCCTGGGGATCATGCTGGTGTGCATTCTGGTGCTGTCCGTACTGGCTGGACGAATTTACAAAATGATGGTATTCTATAGAGGAAAGGTGCCAAGCATCAGGCAGATTGGCAAGATGCTGGCAGCAGATAAAGAATAGGTAATTGCGAAACTATGGCACCGAACGCCTTTCATCAAAATTTTTATTTGAAAAACATGCTCTCGCTTCGGTTTCATGTAACGGTACTAATATTTTTTATCGCTTATTGCTCAAAAAATAAAGTACCGACATTCCACATAGTTTTTCAAATGAAAAAATTTCTGATGTTCAGGCTGTTTCTGATCTACTCAAAGTGTTTCGCAATCACCTGAGCAGACAAAGAGAACTGACAGGAGGAAGAAATCAATGTATGGTGAAACAGCAAAACTGGTGGTCTATCGGAATATTCCAAAGGACAGTATTCTGTACCGTCTGGCGGAGATCTGCCGCCAGTTTGATCATGGGGCTTATGAAAAGGAAGTATTGATCGAGGAAATTTATGAAGAAATCCACAGATTGCTGGATCTGGCCACGAAGTATGCCTTTGATGAGAACTTGTGGCAGAATTATCTGGCTTATCTGCTTGCTACCACAGAAAGTCCTTTTAGTGTTCTATGTGAGAAGACCGGGGCAGGTGAGGGCAGTGTGAATGTGTTTGTGAAGAACGATCTGGAAATCTTCAGAAAGCTGTTTCACTATGATTTTTCCAAACTGGAACAGGCATTGGATATCAACTGCTTTTCTGTGATCACCGATTATCACTCCATCGCCAAGGAGGAACGCCGGTATCATAAGAATGTCAGTGATAAAGTGCGGGTACTGAGCCGTGATCTGGCAGCTGCAAAGGATGCAGAGGAAATGTTTGCCATCATCACAGAGTTTTACCGTGCTTATGGAGTGGGCAAGTTCGGTCTGAATAAGGCATTCCATGTGGTAGAGACAGAGGGTAAGGTGGACTTAGAGCCAGTGGTCAGCACAGAAAATGTCTATTTTTCGGATCTGATCGGATATGAGATCCAGAAGAAGAAGATCATCGACAATACAGAGGCATTTTTGCAGGGCAAGAAAGCCAACAATCTGTTGTTGTACGGTGACAGCGGCACTGGAAAGTCTACCAGTATCAAGGCCATTTTAAATGAATATTATGGACAGGGACTGCGGATCATCGAGGTGTACAAGCACCAGTTCCATGCCCTGTCTACCATCATTGCCATGATCAAAAACCGGAATTACCGTTTCCTGATCTATATGGATGATCTGTCTTTTGAGGAGTTTGAGATTGAGTACAAGTATCTGAAAGCGGTCATCGAAGGCGGCATGGAAGTGAAGCCGGATAATGTATTGATCTATGCCACATCCAACCGCCGCCATCTCATTAAGGAGACCTGGAATGACCGGTCGGATCTGGGCAAGAATGGAGATGGGGATCTGCATCATTCCGATACTATGGAAGAGAAGCTGTCACTGGTGAACCGTTTTGGAGAGTCCGTATACTTCGGCAAGCCAAACAAGAAAGAATTCAACCAGATTGTCACCGGACTGGCAGCCCGCTATCCGGAGATCACTCTGACAGAAGAAGAACTGTGTGCGGAAGCCAACAAGTGGGAGATGAGCCACGGCGGTATCTCCGGCAGAACCGCCCAGCAGTTCATCAACCACCTGATCGGCATCAGCAAGACGGAGTAGGGCATGGGTTCTTTTCTGGTTGTGCTGGTTGACAAGCAGCAGATTTGGTGTTATAAAAAATGATAGCTGTTCGATTCTCCGGCAGGAGAAAGACTTCTGAACAGTGATAAAACCTGACAGTTCGTTTGCGTCATCCTGTCATAAAACAAAACCAGAGCAAGCTTAAGATCATGATATCTATCGATCAGACTGCGCCTGCCATCAGTGGGCGCTTTTTTGTGTAATAGGACATTTGATTCAACAGCAGAAACATTCTGCCAGCAAACAAGTCCAACCGGCAGGACAGAAATATTCTGCCAGCAAACACCACAGTCTGAGACCTGGCGTGGAAGAGAAAAAGCGGCATCTGCAACTTTTCTGCTGCCACAGGCAAAGGGATAGAGCGTATAGAGACATTGTACTGGTGAGAGGATTCTGCAAGGGCAGAATCCTTTTCCTGTGTTATGGCAGCAGATGGGTTTGGAGGAAACATGTATTATCTGAAAACAAGAGAGTCGTTTGACAGCGCCCACTTTCTGGCAGGGTATGCAGGAAAGTGTGCCAATCTCCATGGACATCGCTGGACATTGGAGGTAGAGATCGGAGGAGCGCAGCTGACGAAGAGCGGTCCGAAGCGTGATATGTTGTTGGATTTTGGGGATTTCAAGAAGGTGGTTCGGGCGCTGGCAGACAGCTATGACCATAAATTGATCTATGAAGAAGGCAGCCTGAAACCGGCCACAGTGACAGCCCTTCAGGAAGAAGGGTTTCAGATGGTGGTACTGCCCTTTCGCCCCACTGCAGAGAATCTGGCAAAGCATTTTTATGATCTGTTAAAGGAATGCGGACTGGATCTGCATGGGGTGACGGTTTATGAAACTCCTGAAAATTGTGCTGTATATAAGGAGGAAACATGAGCATTCCGGTGGTAGAAACATTTGTCAGTATCAACGGTGAGAGCATCCGGGCAGGAGAGCCGGCGGTATTTCTCCGTTTTCGGGGCTGCAACCTGAATTGCAGCTATTGTGACACCCGGTGGGCCAATGGGGCAGATGCCCCTGCAAGACAGATGGAAGTGGAAGAACTGGCTGCATACGCAGACAGCACCGGCATCACCAATGTGACACTGACCGGGGGAGAACCACTGTTGCAGAAGGAAATCGGCAGACTGGTGGAACGACTGATTGATACAGGACATGTGGTGGAGATCGAAAGTAACGGCAGCCTGTCCATTGGGCCGCTTGCGGAGAACGAGAAACGGCCTTTCTTCACTCTGGATTACAAACTGCCGGACAGCGGGATGGAGTCTCACATGCTTGTGGACAATTACCGTTATCTGTGTCAGGAAGATGCGGTGAAATTTGTGGCAGGCAGCAGACGGGACTTAGAAAAAGCCGCAGAGATCATAGAAACTTACGGACTGTGTGAACGATGCAAGGTCTATCTCAGTCCGGTATTTGGCAGGATCGATCCGGCAGATATGGTGGCTTTTCTGTTAGAGAGAAAGATGAACCGGGTGAAATTGCAGCTGCAGCTTCACAAATTCATCTGGGATCCGGAAAAGAGAGGGGTGTAGATCCGGTGATAGATACGCACTTGCTTTCTTGAAGCGCTGTCTTCGTACGCAATATGGTTTTTTCAGGCACGCTTTCGCTTCGGTGAAAACGTAACGGATACTAACCTTTTTGTTCGCTGTTCGCTCCAAAAAGCAAGTACCGACGTTTTCAAGAGCCTTCAAAAACCATATTTGCCTCCCTTGTCAGCGCTGATGAAAGTTTTGAAGCGTTTCGCAATTACCTAATTTCCAGGAAAAGTGAAAGGAGAAGATATGAAAGCACTGGTTTTATTAAGCGGTGGTCTGGACAGCGCAACCTGTCTGGCGATTGCCGTGAAACAGTATGGGGCAGAGAATGTGATTGCCCTTTCTGTATGGTATGGGCAGAAACATGAAAAGGAACTACAGGCAGCCAGACAGATCGCAGCCTATTATGGGGTGAAGTGGAAGACACTGGATCTGGCGTTGTTGTTTGCGGATTCGGACTGTGCCCTGTTACAGGGGTCTGACAGGGAGATTCCAAAGGAAAGTTACGCCGAACAGTTGGCAGAGACACAGGGACAGACAGTTTCTACTTATGTGCCCTTTCGGAATGGATTGTTCCTTGCTTCTGCCGCAAGCATTGCATTGTCCAATGGATGCAGCGTGATTTATTACGGCGCACACAGTGATGATGCCGCAGGCAACGCCTATCCGGATTGTTCTATCCGGTTTAATCAGGCCATGAATGAGGCAATTTTTACGGGAAGCGGAGAAGCGCTTCGCATCCAGGCGCCTTTTGTAGAGCAGACCAAAGCGGATGTGGTGCGGCTGGGCATGGAGCTTGGGGTTCCCTATGAACTGACCTGGAGCTGCTATGAAGGGGGAGAACAGCCCTGTGGTCTTTGCGGTACCTGCAGAGATAGGATGGCAGCATTTGCGGCAAATGGATGGATGGATCCTCTGATGAAAGGAAGGGTAAAATGAGCGGTAGAAAGGAAACAGAATTAGGAAGTATCAGTCTTCTGGGCAATCAAAAAACAACGTATGCATCAGATTATGCGCCGGAAGTGTTAGAAACATTTCCAAACAAACATCCGGACAGGGATTATTTTGTCAAGTTTAACTGTCCGGAGTTCACAAGTCTCTGCCCCATCACGGGACAGCCGGACTTTGCCACCCTGTATATTTCCTATGTGCCGTCGGAGCGGATGGTAGAGAGCAAGTCTTTGAAACTCTATCTGTTCAGTTTCCGCAACCATGGGGATTTCCATGAAGACTGTGTGAATATCATCATGAATGACCTGATCCGGCTTATGGATCCCAAATACATAGAGGTGTGGGGAAAATTCCTTCCGAGAGGGGGGATTTCCATTGATCCATACTGTAACTATGGCAAAAAAGGCACTCCGTGGGAGCAGGTGGCATGGGACAGACTGACCCGCCATGATCTGTATCCGGAAGAGGTCAATAACCGGTAATCCCGAATCTTAAATCAATCCGAAGGTTTTCAGCAGGTACAGCCATCCGGTCAGTGTAAAGGCAGAAAGCAGGGTGGACAGCATGACCGCACTGGCAGACAAGGTGCCATCGTGCCCCATGTTTTTCGCCATGACGAAGCTGCTGACTGTGGTGGCAGAGCCTAGCATGACCAGGATGGCGATAAGCTTTTCATTGCGAAAGCCCATCCATGCCGCCACAGGCAGAAACACAGCGGCAAAGCCGATGAGTTTGAAGAAGCAGCATACCGCAGCCAATCGGAAGCTGGCAAAGGCTGCTTTGAAGTCAAAGGATGCGCCCATTGCCATCAGTCCCAAAGGTGTGGCAAGCACTGCCAGATTTTTTACGGTTTTTTGGAGGATCACCGGCTGGTGCAGGCCGGACAATGACCAGAGCAGACCGGCAGCAATCCCCAGAAGAATGGGATTGGTGATGATATCTTTACAGGTAGTTAAAATCAACTGTTTGTCTAAGGGTTTCCGCTCCGGTTTCATGACAGACAGCACGATGACCGCCATAATGTTATACAGGGGTACTGTGCCGATGATCATCAAAGGTGCCATGCCGGAGTTGCCGTAGATGTTCTGGACAAATGCCATGCCTAAGATGGCGGCACTGCTTCGGTAGGCAGCCTGCACGAATTCCCCCTGTACACGTTTGTTTTTTAATAAAGTGGAGAGGGCGCATACGAACAGGATGCATCCTAAGGTGACCACAAAACAAAACAGCACATACCGGCTATCCCACACATCATAAAAATCCGCACCGGAAATGTCCTGAAAGAGCAGGGCCGGCAGAGCGATGGTGAACACAAATTTGTTCATTTTTGCAGTCACTTCTTTGGTAAAGATCCCAATTTTGCGAAACAGCATCCCTGCTACCATCATGAGAAAGATGGGAACGGTGGCATTTAAGCTAAAAATCAAATTTTCCATATCAGTCTTCTACTCCTGCTCATATTCCAGCACATACTCCCGAAATCCATTGATGATGGTGGTATCTTTATAGGAGATGGTGCGGTTGAACTTTTGCCCATAGTTGGCATGGACATGTCCGTGAAGCAAATATTTGGGGCGGCACCAGTCCATCAGACGGACAAATGCCTTGAATCCTACATGTGCCGGATCAGAAGCGTCTCCTAACTGATATGCAGGCGCATGGGTGACTACAATGTCTACCCCTCGACGGAGGAAAATAGAAGGAAGCAGTTTCAGCACCTGTTTGAACATCTGGAATTGGGTGTACATATGGGTGCCATCATTGGTATATCGCACACATCCTCCAAATCCGGCGATTTTCACACCATTGAATTTGTAAACCCGGTTTTCGATGCAGATGCAGCCGAGCGGGGGATGTTCCTCATATTTGGTATCGTGGTTGCCGTGTACATACAATACAGGGGCATGAGTAAACGTGGCAATAAAAGACAGATAATCCGGATCTAAGTCTCCACAGGAAATGACCAGATCGATGCCTTCCAGTTTCGTCTTATCGAAGTAATCCCACAGTGTTTTTATTTCTTCATCAGAAAGTATCAAAATCTTCATAACAGTGCGCTCATTCTTTCTATATATTGTGCTTGCTGCTGTGACGAAATCCGCATAGCAGAATGCATCACAAATACATTACGCAGATGATAAACAAGAAGTTATTATGTTGTGGGATTGACTCCCTGCAAGTTGATTAAAGGCTCTGCTTCCTCATTTAATTCCTCTGTAGTGGGAATGTGTCCCACCACGCTTTCATCTAACCAGTCCATGCTGGCAATCTGTTCGAAACTCAGCCTGGAATCCGGATCGGTCTGGATGGGAACCCCGTTTTGGGCATAGAGCAATCCGGCAAAAGGTTCGAACTCTCCTTTGATGATACTCGCCCGTAAAAAGTCAATGAGACGGCGGGTGGCAAAAGGCAGTTTAGTGGAATATAGGATGTCGATGACACCGGCTGACATGCCCCACCAGTAATTCAGTGCCTTTCCATCTGTGTCATCTACCTTCCATTTGCCGTTTAAGATGGCTCGCAAAATCAGTTCATATAGCTTGCCCCAGTCCCAGATGGGCATGGCAACGGAAGCGGTGGAACCATCCGGATTAATATGAAACAGTCCATACTGGCGGCTTTCCTCATTTGGCCGAATCATCTCGTGGTAAGATACATAGGTAATGTTGTTTTTCTTCAATTCTTCTGTTACCTGGATGCCTTTTTGTGCAGACCATAACAGATGCACCCGTACTCTGGGATTCATCATTTTGGCACCCTGTGCAAAGGCATTGATGCTGGAAATGGCACCATATACTGGGTATCCTGCCACATATCCGATGTCATCTACTTCTGACATGATGGAAGCCAGTGCACCGGCAAGGAATTTTGCTTCATACATACGGGCATAATAGGTACGGATGTAGCTGTGGGATGCATTGAGTGAGCAGTTTAAAATTTTTACATTGGGATGCTCTACTGCGGAACGGAGACTGGCATCTACCATCTGAGAAGCAGTGGTAAAAATGACCGTACATCCGTCGGCAATGGCCTGCTCAATGGTGTGGAAGGTTTCTTCCTCTCCGGATACATCTGTGTAAGCCACTGTGGTTACCTTGTCGGAAAGCACCTGTTCTACATAGGTACGTCCCAGTTCATGGGCATAAGTCCAGCTGGATGTTTCTCCGTTTCGGTCGTGGATAAAAGCAACCTTTAGGGATTTTGGAGTGGAATCCGGCAGAATCTTATTTAACAGACTTTTTTTCTGGGTGGCATCGTTCGGATCAAGTACCAGCTCCACAGAAGTCTCATCTACGGAAACAACAAATTCTTCTTTTACTTTTTGAATGTTTTGTCGGATTTCTGCCAGAGTGGCATTTTTCAAATCTTCATAGCCGAACACATCCAAATATACCAGCATGGCATCTCCAACGGTTACACCGTCTTTTTCCTGGTATGCTTTTTTGAAATTGATATAAGCAGAGCGGAAATCAATATGATCATCATCGCTCCACACATCGGTATAAGCCTTGCCGATGAGTTTCATCAGTTTATCAAAGCTGCCTTCCTGAGAAAAATAAATATAGTTGATACCAGTAGCTTTGAAAAAGTCCAGATATTCAAAGTAGATTTTGTTTTCTTTCTCCTCTGTGCGTTTGGGAATGATACGGGTTACGCTTCCGGCAATGGTGACAGCACCAAAAAATTTCAGTACGCTGACCCGCTTGTTGCCTTCTACTACATAGTAGTAGTTCATGTATTCATAGGCTTTGATGGGGTCCCGGATGCCTTCACTTAAGTGGGCATCACACAGATTACTCCATTTGCTGGCAAACTCTGTGTCTGCGGAGAGCAAAGGCATAAAGTTGTAAGCCAGTGCGGTCTGTCTGCCGGCGGCATAAGTTCCAACCAGTCTTTCTGCCGGAATCTGCATCAGACCTACTTTGACTTCGCATTCAATATTGGCTTTGTCTAAAATATCATCTAAAGTCGGCACATAGGGAGACAGATTCTGGTGAACTCTTGCCTGGTATTCCTTTTGACCGGCTTTCAGTGCTTTGTTATAATCATTTTGCGACATAAAAATCCTCCATTGTGATCTCTCAATTAGAGTGAATGGCTTTTAACACCTTCAATACAGTTTGCTTTTCTTCTACGGAAAATAATTGCAGCTGTGTCATGATTTCCTGCTCCAGCTGCATGGACAGCAGATCTTCTTCATCCGCAAATAAAAGATAGTCGATAGAAACGTGCAGCAGGTCTGCGTAATAGGTCAGGATACGCAGGTTCAGTTTGGTGCAGATGCTTCATATGCCGTCCTGCCAACGCATAGTCAATCTTTGATATTATCATAACGCTCCTTTGCAAAAAAATAAATAGTTGCGACTGCTTTTATTTTACTGGAAACCGGAAACAGGTAAAACAGAATTATTCCATAAAAATGGAATAGAAACCAACGCAATATTGGTGGTTTTGCTAAATGGGCAGGAGAAGATTTCTGTGATTGCAAAAACTATGAAATTAAAAACACGAAAAGGTACGGATTGCAAAACAGAAATTGATATGTTATACTCCTTATATAAAATCTGTATAGGCAAATGAAAAAATTTTTGATGTGCAGGCTATTTTTTGTCTGTTCAAAGAGTTTCGCAATTGCCTCATAAAACCTATACCGAGAGGAGAATATACACTATGGCAGGGAAAAATTGTTTGGTGGCACAGTCCGGCGGTCCAACTGCGGCAATCAATGCCAGTCTGGCAGGCATCATCGAGGGAGTACTACAAACAGAAGAACTGGGAATCATTTATGGTGCCCTGAATGGCATTCAGGGTGTGATTCGGGATGATCTGTTGAATCTGACAGAGATTTTCGCAGGGGAAGAGGAGAAATTAAACCAGCTGAAAGTGACACCGGCTATGTATCTGGGATCCTGTCGGTATCGTCTGCCACAGGAGTATACCCATTCTGATTATGAGAAGATTTTCTCTATTTTTGAAAAATATGACATTGGGTATGTTTTTTATATCGGCGGCAATGATTCCATGGATACCGTATTAAAGTTGTCCGGTTATGCAAAAGAGTACCATGTACCGGTACAGGTGATCGGTGTGCCAAAGACCATCGACAATGATCTGGCAGGCATGGATCATACACCGGGATTTGGCTCTGCGGCAAAGTACATTGCCACATCCATGCGTGAAATCAGTTATGATACTGCCATTTACAATACCAGAAGCATCGTCATTGTGGAAATTATGGGACGAAATGCAGGCTGGCTGACTGCATCTGCCGCACTGGCACGGACAGAGTGCAATATTGCACCTCAGCTGATTTATCTGCCGGAAGTGGATTTCTCTGAGGAGCAGTTTGTAAAGGATGTGACATATTATGCGGATCGGGACGAGCATGTGCTGATTGCGGTGTCTGAGGGGATTCATGATGCAGAAGGCAATTATATTTCTGCCCAGACCGCACAGGTAGACCAGTTTGGACATACGATGTTAAGTGGTACAGGGAAATATCTGGAAGGACTGATTACCAAGCATTTTGGCTGTAAGGTTCGTTCTGTGGAGTTGAATGTATTGCAGCGTGGAGCCGGACATTGTACTTCTGCTGTAGATTTGGAAGAGTCCATGGAACTGGGCAGACAGGCTGTTGCAGCTGCACTGACAGGCAAGACCGGTGAGATGGTGATCCTGACCCGTACCGGCAATGCACCATATGCAGTAGAGTATGGCACCTGTCCGATTGTGCTGGTGGCAAATCAGGAGAAGAAGATTCCGAGAGAATGGATCAATGCAGAGGGCAATGATGTGACAGAAGAAATGCTTGCCTATCTGGCACCGCTGGTACAGGGAGATGTGCAGGTTCCATCAAAAGATGGCATGCCGGATTACATTCCGGTGAATCACTTGTATCCGGCAAACAGAAGATGAATGGGTATTTCGGAATCCAGGATGCAGTAGACATTTTCGGGAATTTATAGTATAATTGGCATTAGATTTGAATGCCGTAGTCAGGGCTGAAGAGATTCAGCCCTGTATTTGCATGTCAGTATATTTGGCATGTGGCAAATCCAAAAATCAATGGAGGAACATTATGACAAAGAAACCATACTATATGACCACCGCGATTGCTTATACATCCGGCAAGCCCCACATTGGCAATACTTATGAAATTGTATTAGCGGACAGCATTGCCCGTTTTAAGCGAATGCAGGGTTACGATGTGTGGTTTCAGACCGGTACCGATGAGCATGGACAGAAGATTCAGGAGAAGGCAGAGGCAGTAGGGATTACCCCAAAGGAATATGTGGACAATGTAGCCGGTGAGGTAAAGCGCATCTGGGATCTGATGAATTCTTCTTATAATAAGTTTATGCGTACCACCGATGAGGACCATGAGAAGGTGGTACAGAAGATTTTCAAGAAGCTTTATGATCAGGGAGATATTTATAAGAGTGCATACGAGGGATTGTACTGTACTCCATGTGAGTCCTTCTGGACCGAGTCTCAGTTGGTAGACGGCAAGTGTCCGGACTGCGGCAGAGAGGTAAAGCCTGCCAAAGAGGAAGCCTACTTCTTCCGTATGAGCAAATATGCTGACAGATTGATCGAGCATATCAATACCCATCCGGAATTCATTCAGCCGGTTTCCCGCAAGAATGAGATGATGAACAATTTCCTTCTGCCAGGCTTACAGGATCTGTGTGTATCCCGTACCTCTTTTCGCTGGGGCATTCCGGTGGATTTTGACCCTAAGCATGTGGTATATGTGTGGCTGGATGCACTGACCAACTATATTACCAAGATCGGTTACGATCCGGACGGTTCTTCTGAAATGTTTGCCAAATACTGGCCCGCAGACCTGCATTTGATTGGAAAGGATATCGTTCGTTTCCATACCATTTACTGGCCCATCTTCCTGATGGCACTGGATCTGCCGCTGCCAAAGCAGGTATTTGGCCATCCATGGCTGTTACAGGGTGGGGACAAGATGAGTAAGTCCAAGGGCAACGTGATCTATGCAGATGATATGGCAGATTTGTTTGGCGTGGATGCCACCCGTTATTTTGTGCTTCATGAGATGCCCTTTGAAAATGACGGCGTGATCACATGGGATCTGGTCATTGAGCGGTTCAATTCCGATCTGGCCAATATTCTGGGCAATCTGGTGAATCGTACCGTGTCCATGAGCAATAAATATTTTGACGGTGTGGTACGCAGCACCGGTGTGACAGGGGATGTGGATGCAGACCTGAAAGCACTGGTGACCGGCACTAAGGCAAAAGTAGAAGAAAAGATGGAAAAGCTGCGCGTGGCAGATGCGATCACAGAAGTATTTGCACTGTTCCGTCGCTGTAATAAATATATTGATGAGACAACCCCATGGGTGCTGGCAAAGGATGAGGCACAGCATGACCGTCTCAGCGAGGTACTATACAATCTGGCAGAGTCTCTGACCATCGGTGCCAGCCTGCTGCACAGCTTCCTGCCGGAAACAGCAGAGAAGATTGTGGTACAGCTGTCCACCACTCTTCGTGAGTATGACCAGTTAGAGATATTTGGCTTATACCAGAACGGTACTAAAGTGACAGACACACCGGAAATCCTTTTTGCACGCTTAAATGCCAAGGACGTGATGCCAAAGATTGAAGCCATTCAGGCAGCCCAGAAGGCAGAGTACGAGGCAGAGCAGGCCAAGCTGAACGGAGAGGCTGCACCGGCGAAAGAAGCGGAGGCAGTGATCGATATCGAGCCAAAGGCAGAAATCACCTATGACCAGTTTGCTGCCATGCAGTTCCAGGTAGGGGAGATCATTGCCTGCGAAGCAGTGAAGAAGTCCAAGAAATTGCTGTGCAGTCAGGTGAAGATCGGCAGTCAGGTGAAGCAGATCGTATCCGGTATCAAGGCACATTACACACCAGAAGAGATGGTAGGCAAGAAAGTGATGGTGCTGGTGAACTTAAAACCGGCTACCTTAGCAGGAGTAGTCAGTGAGGGAATGTTACTGTGTGCAGAAGACGCAGAGGGCAATCTGGCGCTGATGACACCGGAGAAGTCCATGCCGGCAGGAGCGGAGATCTGTTAATCCTTCAGAGCTATGCGAATTTGTGAAAAACATGCGTTGCATGCTTGCATGCATAAACATGTTTTGACACAAATTCATTTGGCGAGAAGACACAGCGAGATGCAGCGTAGCGAAATCGAGATGGCTCTGAAGGAGATGGATAGAAAGTTGCAAAACTCTATTTACTTTCTGAACTGATGCCTGCGTACGCAACATGTCTTTCGAAGGCAAGCTCTCGCATCGTGTGGATGTAGCGGTACTAATATTTTTTATTGGAAATAAGGAAGGAGGTGCGCCATGAAATTTGTATTTGCGCCGGATTCGATGAAGGGCTCTATGACCTCATGGGAGGAGATTAGAATATTGGAATCCACAGCCAGAAAGTATTTTCCTGGTTGTGAGATTGTGTCATTTCCGATGGCAGATGGCGGAGAGGGTACCATCGAGGCTTTGATGCAGGTATTGGATGGAGTGCACAGAGAAGTACAGGTACACAATCCCCTGTATGAAGAGATGACCGCATTTTATTCTGTACTGCGGGGCGGTACGGTACTGGTGGAAATGGCGGCTGCCTCCGGACTGACGTTGATTCCTTTTGAAGAGGGCAATGCCATAGAGGCCACTTCCTATGGTACCGGGGAACTGATTCGTCATGCACTGGAAAATGGCTACCACAATTTCATCATTGCCATCGGCGGCAGTGCCACCAATGACGGGGGCATGGGGGCCATGGCAGCGCTGGGTGCCCGTTTTCTGGACAGTGCAGGAGAAGAACTGTTTCCGGCAGGGAAGAATCTGATCAAAGTGGATCAGATTGATGTCAGCGGCATGATGCCGGACCTCTCAGAAGCCCACTTTACTGTTATGTGTGATGTGAACAATCCCATGACCGGACCGGAAGGAGCCACATTCGTATTTGGTCCCCAGAAAGGTGGGGTAGGCAGTCAGCTCACATTGCTGGAGATGGGCATGAAGAAATATGCAGAGTTGCTCCGCAGAGATCTGAACAAAGATGTGGAAGAATTTCCGGGTGCGGGAGCCGCTGGTGGTATGGGCGGTGCCATGCTGGCATTTTGTAATGCCAGACTGATGTCCGGCATTCAGGTGGTGTTGGAAACTATTCATTTTGCAGAACACATTGCAGATGCCGATATGATCATCACTGGAGAGGGCAGAGTAGATGAACAGTCACTGTATGGCAAGGTATTAAGCGGTATCGGCATGGTGGCAAAGGAGCAGAACGTTCCAGTTACTGCCATCGTAGGAGGCTTTGGCGAGGGATACGAGGGCATCTATGATTGCGGCATCGACAATGTGATTCCACTGATGAATGATGAAATGACGTTGACCTATGCCATAGGGCATGCGGCCTATTTGTATGAAGCAGCTGCGGATAAGTTGTTTTCCTGGCTGAAGACAGAGCGGGAAGTGGAAGAGTGATGGGAATAGGAGGCAACGATGATGAAAAAAACACTTTATGAACGCAAAAAAGGAAAAGAAATGCAGGCCTCAGGAGAGTGGGCAATATCCGACGCAGAACAGCGGGTGGTCAATGTGGTAGCTATTCTTTTTTTGATCAGCGTTGTTGCTGTCCTTGTGACGGCCATGTTACCAATCTCGCGGATTTTTTTTGGTGTCTCAATTGCGTTTGCTGCTGTGATGTTTCTGACCGTTTTTGCAACGCTCTTTCTGCTTGTATTTCGGAAAAACAAGGAAGTGCCTATGGATCAGCACTATTATGAGGTGGATGAAACCTACAATGGAATCACAGGCGAAGTGAGAGGAGAAACCAAAGAGATCACAAAAGAAGAATTTTACCAGCAGAAGAAAAAGTAGAGTGTATGCTTGGATTGTTGCAGAGCAATGCTTGG
>JAFTGN010000015.1 GCA_017457865.1 Lachnospiraceae bacterium
ATCGATGTCAATCTCGTAATCACCATAGTTGGATGTGGTGGTCAGTTCAGCAGTGGCATCAGAAGTGGTCACATCACCGATGACAGGACCAAAAGAGAATGCACCATCTGTTACAGTCAGTTCCTTATAGTAGGAAGGCGCGCTGTCTAATACATAGTAAGCGTAGGTGCTGTTCTCAAACAGTGCATCCTTGCCTTCATATACGATAGTACTTGTATTACCACGGTTGGTGGTGCTGATAGAGAAGCTGTCAGCATCTGTTACCTGCTTGTAAGCAGCCAGTACAGACAGATCATCCACCTTAACCGGGAAGATCACACCTGTGATCTCGGAACCATCTGGATTGACATGATAGGAACCCTGGGAAAGGGTACCTCTGGTCTTTACCAGAGTAGCGGAAGAAACGCTGTCTACCGGAATGGAATTCTGCACCTCAGCAGCGTAGAACTCTGCATATGGGATATTGATCAGGACATAACCAGACTGGGCAACAGGAGTTTCTGCTTCAGTGGTCGGCTCTTCGGTTTCCGGAGCCTCGGTAGCAGGTGCTTCTGTCTCAAGAGCCTCGGTGGTGGGTTCTTCAGTTTCCGGCTCTTCGGTTTCGGGAGCCTCGGTAGCAGGTTCTTCGGTTTCCGGAGTTTCTGTCGTCGGTTCTTCAGTGACAACGGCTTGTGCCAATGCTGCTTTTACCGCAGTGATCACACCGTCGGAAGAGCAGGTCGCACCGCCTACGGTATCTACATCAGCAGAATTTGCTTCTGTCATTTTGGAAATCAGACCTGGTTTGCTGCCTCTGCCGTTTAATGCTCTGTTGGCATAAGAAACATTGTCAGAGTCAAATGTGTCTGCATTTGCATAGGCAATATCAGTGATCTTGCCATCCTGGATGGTGACATTGACTTCGATGTCATAGGCATCAAAATCTTCATCCTCGTCTGGCTGCACGGTAGCAGTGCCGGTATATACACCATCCTGATAGGTGGCATCATCCTGTGCGAAGGAACGCAGAGGGGTTGCACCCACTACCAGAGCAGCAGCTGTCAAAAGTGAAAGTACTTTTTTGGCTTTCATGGGAATCTCCTTTCTTGTAAGTCGATGAATTTTTGTTAGTAGAATATAGTATGTATTTTGATAATCTACTATTGATTAGATAAAACTAACCTAAATGGAAGTTTAGCATGATTCAAAAATGTTGTCAATGAAAGACAATGGGTGTAAATGAGAAAATACATCAATAAAGAGGGTTTGGCGCAATTTGATTGAGAAAATCCGAATGAAATGGAACATTTCTATGAGAAAAGAAGATTGACAGTGGAATCAACAAATGATAAAATAACTCAAGTTAGAAAAAGCTAATAAAAGAAAGCGATAGCAAAGAAAAATTTTCGTTATAAAACTAATTGCAAATGAGTATAGGCAATCAGGATGGAGGTTGGAGACATGCATCCACGTCAAACAGAACAACATAAGAAAGGAAGAAACACCGTCTGTCATCGCATCTGTCTGATGATGTCCTGTCTGATGCTGGCAGGATGTGGGACAGCTAAGGACAAACTGGATGCGTCAGAGGACAATCTGTCTCAGGCAGAAATGACAAATGAAACCCAGGCGCAAACAGACGACCATACACTTGGGGCAGCAGAAACGGAGATCGCACCGGATGCGGCCGTTAGTCAGGATGTATTTGCAATGGATACTTATATGACAGTCACCGGATATGGAGCAGGTGCGGACCAGGCAGTTACAGATGCCATTGAGGAAATCAATCGACTGGATGCCTTGCTTTCCACCGGTCAGACCCACAGCGAGGTAGCGGAGCTCAATGAACAGGGAGGCAGTAAAAGTCTTTCCACTGATACGGCATATTTGTTCAGCCGGGCGCTGGATCTGTATCAAGATACAGATGGTGTATTCGACATTGCCATCTATCCAATCATGAAAGCCTGGGGATTTGCAGGGGATACTTATCAGGTGCCGTCTGAGACAGAATTGCAGGAACTGTTGCAGCATATTGATGCAGATCAGATTTCCTTTTCGGAAGAAGAACGACAGGTCTCTTTTCTGGAAGAGGGTATGGCAGTGGATTTTGGCGGCATTGCAAAAGGGTATACTTCCGCACGGATCATGGATATTTTCAGAGAAGCAGGCTTACATAGCGGTGTCGTCAACTTGGGTGGAAATGTGCAGGTGTACGGTACCAAGCCGGATGGTTCCTTCTGGAAGGTGGGCATACAGGACCCATGGGACAGTGACGGTTATCTGGGCATTGTGTCTGTGGCAGACCAGGCAGTGATCACATCCGGTGGATATGAACGGTTCTTTGAACAGGACGGCGTAACCTATCATCACATCATTGACCCGGATACCGGTTATCCGGCAGACAGCGGGCTTGTCTCTGCCACGGTGATCAGTACAGATGGTACTCTGGCAGATGGCTTGTCTACCACATTGTTTATCATGGGAGAAGAAAAGGCAGAGGCATACTGGAGAAAGCATCCGGAATGGTTTGATATGATGCTGCTGACAGAGGATGGTACGCTGTATGTGACAGAGGGGATTGCAGAGCAGGTGACTTCCAGCTATCCCATCACAATTGTCACAAAGTAATAGGTAATTGCGAAACGATGATGCCGAACGCCTTTCATCAAAATTTTTGGTCAGATCAAGGCATTTCACAATTGCCTATCACAAAATAAAGTAAAAAAGATATGGAACACAATAAAAATCTTAGATAATAAAAGGAGGGTGGAGGACTGACATGAAACTGACAAGTCTTTTGAAAAAACTGGCTGCTGCTGCCCCTATGTCTTGTCCGCTGGTAGTGGCGGCTTGTATGGGCGTGTCTTTGACCGGCTATACCAGACCGGTATTTCCGGTAGAAGCAGAAACGGAATTTGATGGGTCTGAATGGACAGACCGATTGACAATGGCGGTTGCAGAGGCAGGAGATGCAGAGGAACATACCATCAAAGAAAACGGTGGCAAAAAGAATACAGAAAAAGAAACGGAAGAGGAAAGTAAAGAAATTCCAAAGGGCAGCTTTGATCTGAAAGATGGGGTGTATGAAGGAGAAGGAACCGGATTTGCTGGAAAGATTAAAGTGGCAGTGACCATAGAAGATGGTACCATCACAAAGATTGAGATTCTGGAAGTAGAAGCAGATGATGAGGCCTTCTTCAATCGGGCAAAAGGTGTGATTGACAAGATCATAACCAGCCAGCAGCTGGATGTAGATGTGGTATCCGGTGCAACCTATAGTTCCAAGGGGATCATCCATGCGGTGAAAAATGCCCTAACCGGAGAAAGCATTGTGACAGAGACGGCCGCTGCTTCTGCCGGAGCAGGACAGGGACAGACGACAGTGGCAGCTGTGCAGGACCCAGGTGCTTACCGTGACGGTGTGTATTATGGAAGCGGAACCGGCTTTGGCGGTGCGATGCAGGCAAAGGTCACCATTCAGGACGGCAAGATTGCCGGAATTGAGATCGTCAGCCACAGTGACGGAGCTAGCTATATGAGTCGTGCGAACGGGGTAATTTCGGCCATTCTGGCATCCCAGAGTACCAATGTGGACACGGTATCCGGTGCCACCTACAGTTCGGTGGGGATCATTCAGGCAGTCAGAAGTGCATTGAGTCAGGCAGCAGTGAATGGCGCCGGAGCAGAGCCCACCGGCAGTCAGACACCGGCAGCAGGCACCCACAGTGCAGGAACCGGTACAGCCATCCCATCGGCAAAGGGCAACTTTGCAGTAGCAGATGGGGTATATTACGGAACGGCAGAAGGGTTCCAGAGTGACATCACAGTGGCAGTGACTGTCAAAGACCAGACGATCACCGGAATTCAGGTACAGTCTCAGGGAGATGATGCGGCATTCTTCAATCGTGCGGTTGCAGTCATAGACAAGATGGTGCAGACCCAAAGCACAGCAGTAGATACGGTGTCCGGTGCCACATTTAGTTCCAATGGTATCATCCATGCGGTAGAAGCCGCCCTGGCATCCGCTCCAACCTTAAATGGAACGACTGCAAATCCATCCGTTAGTGCCGGTCAGAATCAGGCTGGAAATCACCAGAACACAGGGAAGAATGATACCAAGAACAATGATCAGACCGGTACTGGTAAGAGCAATACGGGCAATGGTGGAGGGCAGGACAGCAAGTCATCCGGAAACTTCCCATACGTAGATGGAGTATATTATGGTACAGGAGAAGGCTTTGAAGATGACATCACCCTGGCGGTCACCATCAAAGACCAGTGCATTCAGGACATTCAGGTGGTCGCATCACAGGATGATGCCCCATTCTTTGACCGGGCACTCCGTCTGTTGGATCAGATGATTGCAGAGCAGACCACGGATGTGGATACCGTATCCGGTGCTACCTACAGTTCCATCGGTCTCATTGAGGCAGTGCAGGAAGCCATAGCAGAGGCCAAAACTGTCACAGAACAGCAGCATACAAAGCCGGAGGAAACTAAACCTTCCAAAGAAGCAGAGAGTCAGCAGACAGAGACCAAACCGGAAGAGAGTAAACCTGCGGGAACAAAGCCGGAGGAAACATCCCCAGTGGAAACTGACCCGGAAGAAACCAGTGCAGCCGGTGAAACACCGGAAGAAACTTCTGCTGGTGATACAAACGAAAGTACTGAGCCGGAAGAAAGCACGACTCCGGAGGAGACCAGTCAGTACAGGGATGGTACTTACATTGCCAATGGGCTGTGTGAACCGGATGAGGACGCCCAATTTGATTCCTATACATTGTCCTTGCAACTGACTGTTTCAGGTGACCGGATCGTAGCCATTACGGATGTGACAGGAGACGGAGATGCCAGCAATGATACGTACATTCGCAGAGCGGCAAATGGCACTTCTAAGCTGGCAGGATTGGTGACACAGATCACAGAGAAAGGTACATTGGAAGGCATCGACACCGTATCCAGAGCCACTTGCTCTTCCAAGGCAATCATAAAAGCGTGTCAGAATGCATTGGAACAGGCAGTCACAGATCGATAAACCAGAGGAACATGTGAAAAGAGGATTGAGATGAAACAATTTTTGATGAAATGGGTCAATGTGATATTGATCGTAGGCTTGATCGCGGGATACAATCTGATTTTGTCTTCCAGAGCGCAGGCAGAGGAGGTGCTGCGTTTGCAGGCAGAGTTAGACAGTGCCAATCTGAAGCTGGAGAATGTGATAGAAGAAAATGAATGGTTGAAAGAAAATGCCGCATTGTTTGCAGCAGCGTCCACGTCAGCCCGGAAAGATGAGGATACGGAGGAAAATCAGGAGGACACCTTGTATACAGCCGGAACCTATACCGGAGAAGCACAAGGATTTGGCGGACTGGTGAAGGTTGCGGTGACGGTCAGTGACAGGGAAATCACAGACATCACCATCCAGTCTGCGGACAATGAAGATACGGCCTATCTGACCATGGCAGTGGACATCATACCGGCAATTCTGTCTGCCCAGTCTGCAGATGTGGACACCATCAGTGGTGCCACTTTTAGCTCTACCGGTATCAAACATGCAGTACAGCAGGCACTGGAAAAGGCGGTGAATTAAATGAAGAAAGAAAAGTTTGACTGGAAAAATCCATCGAAAAAGCAGTGGAAGCAGATACATGCATGGACCAGAACCATCATACAGATTTTCTTCTTTGTGATGATGCCATCTATTTTTACCACTGCGTTTTCCGGTGTGAAATATATTTTTACAAGAATCGGTACAGGTGAAGCCGTTTCTATGACTGCTTTTGTCACGGCGCTGGCTGCCATCTGTCTGTACACCATTGTATTTGGCAGATTCTTCTGTGGATTTGCCTGTGCATTTGGCAGTGTGGGAGACTGGCTTCATGCCCTGTATCTGTGGATCAACAAAAAGGCAGGAAAGAAAAAACCCTGGAAGCCGGATCGGCAGCTGATGAAGTGGCTGTCCTATGTGAAGTATGCCGTATTGGCATTGATTGTCATTTTGTGCTTCACAGGTTTCTATGGAAAGACCAGCGGATGGAGCCCCTGGGATGTGTTTTCCATGCTGCGGTCGGGAAATCTTCGCCTGGCTGCTTACATACCGGGACTCATCCTTCTTATTCTGATTTTTGCAGGCATGTTTGTGGAGGAGCGGTTCTTCTGTAAAGTGCTCTGCCCTATGGGAGCGGTCTTTTCTCTGCTGCCCATTCTGCCCTTGTATGCCCTGTTCCGGGACAGACAGAACTGTCTGAAAGGTTGCAGTGCCTGTACCAGAATGTGCCCGGCAGATTTGGAACTGCCGGAGAGAGGCAGTTTTCATGCATCTGGAGATTGTTTCCAGTGCCAAAAGTGTATCGATACCTGTCCAAAGGGCAATGTACGTTGCGGCGTAAAGGAAGTAAAAGGAAATGAATTGCTGTTTACCCTGATCCGTGCAATCATACTATTTGCATTGATGAAACTGGCAGGTGTCTGAGAAACCGGACAAAGGATGGATAGATGGGAGTCGGAATGATATGAAAAAGAAGGATATCATACTGATTGTGCTGGTGCTCCTGTTGGCAGGCGGACTATTTTTGTGGCGGCAGATGGCCGGTGCCAAAGAAGGAGCGGCGGTCAGGGTCACGGTAAATGGGGAAGTGTATGGTGTCTATTCCCTTTTGGAACCACAGGACATTGTGATCGACACCGAACTGGGGCATAATCTGTTACAGATTCGGGATGGGAAAGCAGTGATGGTAGAAGCGGACTGCCCCGATGGCTATTGCAGACAGCAGTCCAGTATCCGGCACAATCACCAGACCATCGTCTGCCTGCCCCACAAGATAGTGGCAGAGGTAGTAGGCAGTGGAACATCCACAGATGAGCAGATACCCGATGTGGTAGCGAAATGAAAGGAGATGGAGAAACCATGTATAAGAAAGTACCGCTGTATGCCATGCTGGTGGCACTGGCCATGATATTCAGTTATGTAGAAGCATTGCTTCCCATTTCCTTTGGCGTACCGGGTATGAAGCTGGGGCTTGCCAATCTGATTGTCGTCATCGGATTGTATCTGCTAAAACCCGGAGAGGTGCTGCTCATTTCCGTTCTCCGCATTGTATTGGTGGGATATTTGTTTGGAAATGGCATGTCCATTGTGTACAGCCTGGCAGGAGGATTGCTCAGCTTCGTGCTGATGACATTATTGCAGAAAATCAAAGGTTTTTCTATGATCGGTGTCAGTATCGCCGGTGGGGTAAGCCACAATGTGGGACAGCTATTGGTGGCAGCCCTTGTGCTGGAAAGCGGTGCAGTCTTTTATTATGCACCGGTACTGCTCATTGCCGGTCTGGTGACTGGTACACTGATTGGAATCATCGCCGGTCGTATTGTAAAAGAGGTAAAAAAAGGCAGCAGACAGCTATTTGATTAAAGGGGATTTTGTGATATACTGAAACCCAGGATAAAAAGGGGAAAGTGAGGAAGCAATCACGTGAATGTGGCAAATACCATAACCACAGTTTCACAGGAACTGGGTTACCCTTATGATATGTATCAATGGCTGATGCTGTTTTTTTTGTATTCTTTTTTAGGCTGGGTGTATGAATCTTTGTATGTATCCATCTGTAAGCGCAAGTGGGTCAACAGGGGATTTATGGTAGGACCCATGCTGCCTTTGTATGGCAGTGGCGCCATCGTCATGCTGTTGGCGTCTATGCCTTTCCAGGACAATCTGGTGCTGGTATTCTTTTCAGGATGTGTGGGTGCCACTTTGCTGGAATATGTGACAGGGGTGGTCATGGAAAAGCTGTTTAAGGTGCGGTACTGGGACTACAGCAACAAACCTCTGAATTTTCAGGGACACATCTGGCTGGGGGCCACTCTGCTCTGGGGTGTGTTTACGGTCGTGATGGTCAAGGTGCTGAATCCTCCGGTGGCAGAAGTGGTTACGGATATCAGGGAACCTTTGTTGCAAAGAGTGGTTTATTTTATTTCTCTTGTGGCCATTGCAGACTTTACCTATTCCTTTAAGGCAGCGTTGGATCTGCGTGCCGTACTGGTACGGCTGCAGGAAGCGCGCCAGGACGCAGAACGTCTGCGTCACAGAATGGATGCACTCATTGCCTTTGCCAATGACAGCAAAAATATTCGCTTGGAACAGTTGCAGCAAAAGTATAAAGAAGGCACTGAAAAGGCACGGCAGGGAAAGAATCGTCTGGAAAACTATATGGAAACCCGTCTGGACAGTATGCGTCTGCAACTAGAAGAACTGAAAAATGCAGAGAAGCGATTTGGCATTCCCCACAGTGTGGAATTTCGGAAATACTGGGAAGAACTGGATGATATCAAGGTTCGTCTGGCAGTGTTTGCGGAAAAACATAAGGAAAGCCAGAAGCAGTATAGCTTTGGAATCCGGAATCTGTTGCAGGGCAATCCGGATGCGGTGACGAAGGAGGACGATTCCCTTTTGGAA
>JAFTGN010000112.1 GCA_017457865.1 Lachnospiraceae bacterium
CCTTTCTTGCTTTAATATTCATCTCAGATACCTCTCGTATTTTTGGATTTTACCAACTGGCAGGTCAGTAATAATCCAACTATACCTGAGGTATTTTCTTTAGTCAACTTCCCTTACGCTTTATAGTATACAGGAAGCTCTTTTATTCCAAAACCAAGCAAACTGAGTATCCATTTTTACTTCCCATAAACAGACTTTATAAACGCTTCTGCCTGTCTGGAATTTCGAAAGCACTGATATTTCCTTCCATATGCAGAAAGTTTGTGTATCAATTCTGTTCGTTCTCTGGTATACTCCAACACCCAGCGGATATTCCATTTGAGGAAATCCCATGTAGGGGGATGGTTATATGTTTCTTTCCCAAGCCGTTGTCTGCACCATCTTTTCACTGCCCGATAAAGTCTGATTATAGTAGGCACATCCAAAAGGATAATGTAATCACAGCAGTCGAAACTTTCCCTCAAAATCTTTCTGGGAGAACCTTCTACGATCCAGTCTGTCTGGGCGAGTATTTTTGCAAACAGCTGCTCTCGTTCCTCTTCCGATCGCCTCACATCACCGGACGGGGTGCGCATCCAGACAATATTGTCCTTCTCATAATAGGGAATCTGATATTGGGCAGACAGATGAGCTGCCAATGTGGTCTTTCCACTTGCGACAGAACCGATGATATCCAGCCGCATAAACTACCTCCAATTCTTCTCCAAAGTTTTTTTCAATACATGATTTACCCCAGTCTCTGCGTGAATAGATTCTATTTTTCGGCTGAGCTCACATACAGAATTTGTTTCTGCTCCATTCTATCGCGTATTCTTTTTGCGATTTCAGCATTTACCTCTTTTACATCACTTCCATAGGTCCAGCCAAATCCATCCCCTTTGTATCTTGGGAAAATATGTAAGTGATAATGTCCCACATCATTGAACTTTCCACCATTCTGCATGATACTGTAGCCGTCCGGTTTGTATTGTTCTTTTAATACTGCTACAATCTTTTTCGAAACAAGCATTAAATGCATCAGTACATCATCTGGAATTTCATCCACATCAAGATAATGCTCTTTTGGAACAAGTAACACATGTCCCTCATTGATTGGCTCCATATCCATAAATGCCATCACTTGTTCATCTTCATAGATAAAATCTGTGATGATATCCTCTTTATGGCAAAAGACACATCTACTCATTTTTATCCTCCCTTTTTCATATTTTCCGTCCATGATTTACCCCAGTCTCTGCATCTTCTCTTATAGAAAAACGCAGAGACTGTGGTAGTTGTTAAAATTTACAAATTCTTATCTAATAAAATGGGTAAACACATGGTCTTCCTGTTCCGGAAGTCCATACTGTTCTTTGCCCAGCGCAATGCTCTTCATCAAAAATGCCATGTTTCGTGCCAGCACACGCATGGTCTGTAATCCCTCCGCATCTTCTGCCGCCTCTCCGACTTCTCTGCCGTGGATGCTGTTCCAATACTGGCTGGAAGCCACCGGCATACCCGTGATGGTGAAATACTTGTTCAGTTCGTCAAATGTGGCAGATAAGCCGCCTCTTCTTGCTGCCACCACAGAAGCACCTACCTTCATCTGCTTGTCAAAATGGGTGGAGAAGAACAATCGGTCCAGAAATGCCACCAGTGTGGCATTGGCAGATGCATAATAGACCGGAGAAGCTACTACCAGGCCGTCCGCTTCCTCAAATAAGGGAGCGGCTTCGTTGACCATGTCGTCAAACACACACTTACCGGTTTTGGCACAGCTTCGACAGGCAATACAGCCTCTGATAGACTGGTTGCCGATATGTAAGGTTTCCACTTCGATGCCATTCTCCTGAAAAATCCGCTCCATCTCCTGAAGTGCAATGGCAGTATTGCCGTTTTTGTGTGGAGAACCATTGATCATTAATACTTTCATATAATTTGCCTCCGTTTTAAAAACTAATTCACCTTCCTATTGACGATGCATCACGTGCCTACTTTACAAATGGTGTAACATGAGTCACTGCATCCTTTGCCACAATCTTTGCTTCGTCATTGTCCAGATCGATCAGGATGTATTTGTCGTTTCCCATACCAAGTTCCTTCATATAGGTCAATTGACGCAGACCATGACGGGATTCGATTCTTTCTACCAGATCGGCATGGTCTTGTTCTGTCAGTGCATACACCAGGTCAATGGATGCCTGATCCGCTGCCAAAATATCGGTAGAAGCCACGATGCCAATGTTTGGTGTGACCACCGGCATGGCATGAATGCCCTCACAGTCACAGGATACAGACATATTCCGCAACACATTGATATATGTCACATGTTTTCCAAAATGGTCAATGACAGATTTGGTGGATTCTGTCATGCGTTCCATAAATTCTTCTTTGGCAATGTCCCACTGATCCGGCTGTCCCGGTGTGGTATGGATCATTGCCTTTCCGATTCTGCCGTCTGCACAGCCGATGCCGATATTTTTATTAGAACCGCCAAATCCGCCCTGTGTATGCCCTTTGAAATGGGTGAGGGTCAACATGGAGTCATAGTTTAACAAATTTTTTCCTACCGACATTTCCGTAAACCATTTTCCATCCCTGACTGGAAGCATGGCAGTGCCATCCTCATCTAAAATGTCTACATCTGCAAATGTCCATCCATTTACCTGTAATGTCTCTCTATGCTGTGCCGTGGTATAACGATCTCCTTCGTAGTAGGTGTTGGTTTCCACGATGGCTGCATCTGGAAGTCTGTTTTCCAAAAGTGCCTGCACCCAGGGACGTGGAATGATGTTGGGACCGTTCTGTTCGCCGGTATGGAGTTTCACTGCAACTTTGCCAGTCAGATTTCCGCTGACTTTGTCATAGATTTTCTGTAGTCCTTCCGGAGACAAATCTCTGGTAAAGTACACGATAGACTCATTTCCGGTTCTGTTCTCAAATGGAACGTAAAAATTACCGCCTTTTCCCGGTTTGATTTTCATGTGCTGCATCATGCATTCCTCCTTATGATAAAAGATTGGATTATTGTTTCATTAGAAAACAACGAGCTATTTCAGTATAGACACGAGCGTTCTATTTACAATGGATTATACTGTCATCTGAAATGTGACTTCGATTCCAATATTCAAGATGCGAATATTTCTGAAAACCGGATGTCCTGCAAATTCACTTTCCAGGTTTTCGAATATGTAATCCATCAATGCCAAACCCAGTGCAGACATTTCCTTTCCATTGAGTGTGGGCATTCCATACTGTTCATACTGGTAGCTTTTATAGCAATAGGACCGATAATCCGAATCCACCTGAATATGACTGTCCCGTACAAGATATTTCACAGAAATACTGCGATTCGTGGCTCCCAGTGTGGGCATCTTCTTTCGTAATAGTGTGCTGGTATCTTTCAAGATTGCCTGTTTGAGCTGAGTTGTAGCAGGGAATTTGTCTATGCGTCGATAACAATCCAGCGTATTCTTCCGGATGACATTTTCCCGCTCCCGGCTTTGATTGGCCCGTGCATTCTCAATCATACTGACAGTGGTATGGGGCAGCTTCAGAGAAACGATCATCACATGGGTGTATCCCTCTTTCGGACTTTCTTTTTCTATCATCTCGTACTGAATCTTATATTTTTTGCAAAACTGCTTCAAAAACGCAGAAATTTTGCGAGGTTCCGCATCTGTACGACTACATTTGGCAGGAAGTCCCAGAAATCCTTTGGTATATCGATACAAAGGAATTTGAAATTCGGATCGATTTTCATTCAGACAGGCATATTGAATCTGTGACCAGAGTTTTTTTTCGTCTAATGCGATCATACTGTTGTGCATACAAAATCACTGCTCCTTCCACAACATATTCTGGTACAGATTGACCATCCCTTTCCTGCTATACCAGTTTCTTCTACAATAACATAAAAAGAACGTTTTTTCAAGGCTGGCAATGATTTCGAGTGCTTGCTTTTCTATGCCATCAATTGATATACATATTGTGTCCCCTGTTTGGCTATTCGTTCTACCAATCCCAGATCATGCAAAAGCAGCAGACCATATCTGGCCGTATTTGCCGGGATATGTGCTGCTGATGCAAAATCTCTGGATGTAAAAGATTCCGGCAAATCCTCCGGAATCAACTGACGATAATCGGCTGGCTGACGAAGCCATACTTCCTGCTCCAATTGTAACGGCACATGATCGTATCTGGTACTGCGCTTCTTTTTGTCTTTTCCGTATCCGTCTAATAGCCGGAATTCCTCTGTCTCCAATAACATGAGACAGATACGCAAGCGGTCATTTGACAGATACTTTCGTATCTGATACAGTTCCCGAAAGACATCTGCCGCCCGTCCTTTTTTAGGCGACTTTCTGCGCTCTGTGATTTCCCCTGTTTCTGCATCTACCCATGACAGCCACTTACGAACTGGAACAGGGTATACAATGGTAACTTGATAGTTACCTTTCAGGTATGCATCCAGTTTCCGGTTCAGATGGTAGAACTGTCTGGTCTGAATCTCATAAATCTCATCTCCGAAACAAATATCTGCCACAAAACCAGCTGCCGCCTGTTCATGAAATGCAGTGTCTGGCTGAAAATATTGCTTCAACACCGCATGTACTGTTTTCTCCTGATAAGTGCCAATGTTGTATCTTTCATGCTGCTCTGTCACCTGCTGGCAGGCAAGTACAAACCTTGTAGAATCCATCCAACTCCTCCTGATTCATTATCGTTTGCTGTCACTTATCATCAGTCATATTCTGTCTGCAGTCCCTCTGGGATATCTGTCACACTCTGCTCTTTCATCAGCATGGGATTATCCATTTCACCGGAATGATACATGGATATGATCCATTCTTCACTGGAATATCCCTTGTATTCATATACCCTGTCATTTTTGTCTCCGTCCACGATTCCAATCTGTTTGCCCATGTCACCTTTTGAAATTACACAGTAGGGAACATACACCCGCCCTTCCCATTGGATGGTCACATACTTGTCCGTTTCCTCTGATTTCATATCCACCAGATGTCCCACTTGAGACTGAGGGATGCATCCACTCCACAAAAGGAGGATGATACATATCAGCATCATATATCGTTTCTTCATTTATCTTCCTTCTCTAATCTCCCTTACATCGAAGTGATGAATCTTCCCAGCAATAACCATCCTACAATCAGCAAAATCAATACCAGACCTGCTAAGAAGAAATATCCTTTTTTCTGCTTTCTTTTTCCAACCAATACCAACAGTATTACAGCAACAATGAGTAAAATTGTGATCGGCAATACAAATTTTCCCATAAAGCCCATTGTTTCCAGTTCTCCTTTCATTTCGCTGTGTCTTAGATCATTGCAATACACTTTTCAATACCCGAAAGACAGCTCGCTTTGCTTACTCCTCATGCACTCTGTATTCCAAAAGATCTCCCGGCTGACAATCCAGTGCTTCACACAGTTTTGCAAGGGTGGCAACTTTGATTGCCTTTGCCTTGCCATTTTTCAAAATGGACATATTGGTGATGGTGATCCCTACTTTATCTGCCAGCTCCGTCACGCTCATCTTTCGCCGGGCAAGCATCACATCAATGTTAAAAATAATTTCTCCTTCCATGCATACCTCTCTATTCTTGCGTTCTGGTTCTTTGCATCTACACTTCTCGTGTTTTGGCAACCGTTCACCACTTCCACCGTGATGGGTTGCAAATTCTTCTCTTTATATGGTCAGATCACTCTGCTCTTGTAATTCTGCCGCCTTCATCACCAGATGAGACAAAGCAGCTGCCGCAACAGAAATTGCCACACCGATAAATACTACCATCAGTAGCATCAATGCCACACTCGGATGATTGAGATTGAGAAATAAAAATGCCACATTCCCCACAAAGAACAGCAGAGAGTCTCCTGCTGCCAGTCTGGAAATCCATTTCAAATATCTCCCGTTGGCTTTTGTAAATGAATGATCCTGACCGATATTTGTGGCAATTTTCCACCCGAAGTACAGGGCAATGTAGCAGGGAATCCCTGTCACCCATAGGAAAATCAGCCAGGGATAGTAACAATAGGAAAGCTCTGGATATTGCAATACCAGCTCCTGTCCACACAGCGGAATGATCACAAAGCAGACCACCAATCCACATAACCCGATTCCTGCCAAAATCACTTTTAACCACTTTGCCAATGCTTTTTGTTCCATAAAATCTTTCGCTGTAACTGTTCAGTCTCCTCACAGTTACAGGCAAAAATCCATTCCAAATCGACTTTGTCGTTTGTGTTTTTGCCTGCATAACTCAGGATTTTGCTTCACAAAACCTTCGCGGAATAGCGGCTTCTGAATAGTTACCTTTCGCCTCCAATGTTATATTTTTGTTCTTGCCACAAAGATGCACATTTACATCAAAATCCAAATGACTGATTGTACAACCCTGTTTGACGATTCATAACTGCCCAGTTCACAGTTACGGATAGTTTTATTATAGAGGCATAAACATCAATTGTCAACAAGAATTTATCGAATCACGATAAAATCTTGTTGACAATCAGATAGATGTCTTCAAATTAATACTTCAATACATAAGAGAAATCCATTAGAGCATGAAGCAGGATTGGAATCCAGATGGTTCCGGATTTTTCTTTCAGCAACTGGGATACACATCCTGCAAATACAAGTCCATTTACATCAGACGTAACAAAGTGAAGCAAAAAAGATCCTGTAATTGGTTGAAAGTGTGCATAGCTGAAAATATGCATAAAGGCAAAACAAATATTCGGAACCAGATATCTGATTGGCCAGGTATACGACCGAAGCAGATCTGTACAAACATCCCTGACTACAAATTCCTCCACAAACGCAACCGCCACAACATAATACACCAGATTAAACAAAATTGTAAGATTATCCGTTTTGGTAATAAGACAATATATTGTGATCCCTAAAATGGCAAAGCAGAGAATTGCAACAGATATCCTTTGCCACATGCCTTTCAAATTGAAATACATTCTGGAAGGAAACTCTTTTTTCAACAGAAAAACAAATAATACAAATAACACAATCGGAAATAAAATCGTCAAAAAAGTTTGATATGATATGGCAAGGATATCATCGGAAGCGTTTTGTACAGAAAGAAGCTCCCCTCTTGTGCTTCGCCAATACAGATAGCCCGACCCTGGAAGAAACATAACGATGCATATAGCCAAAACCAATATACTTCTATAAATTGCTTTCCAAATAGTTGTTTGATTTACATTTTTAGACGACATTTATCATCGTATCCCTTCTTCTGTTTTGATCAGTACACTGATTTTATTAGACAGATTTCTAATCAATCCTATTTTCCCAATCACCTTATAGATCGGCATGATTTCTTCCATCCCTTCCACAAGACTTCTATCCTCAGACCATTTGAATGCCGGAACCATATCCTCAAGTTCTTTTCCGCTTTTTGCGCCCCAGGTAAATACTGCGCCACTGGCTTGAATGGACTTCTCCACATTTTTTCTTACAAACTTTGGATTCAGTATCTCCATAAAGATGACTGCCCTTTTGAATCTCCGGTCAAGATTTGTCAGTATCTGTTTCACGTCCTTTTCCTGCAAATACATGGATAGTCCTTCCACAATCACCAGTACATCCCCTTCACCGGTATCAATCTGTTCTGTCCATGATGAGTCCATTGCAGAACCAGCAATAAGTGTGACCCGCTCATTTTCTTTCATATACTTCTGTCTGATATTCATCGTAACAGGGAGATCCAGATTGTACCATCGGATTTTTCCATTATCCATCCGATAAAAACGAGTATCCATGCCGCAGGCAATGTTCACTATTGTGGCATCCGGATGGTTGTTCACAAAATCACTGACCATGCGGTCAAGCACGATGGTACGGGCTACGACTCCGCTTGACATCGCCATATCTTTGTCTGCAAGGGAAAAGTCATACTCCATCTGCTCCACGATTTCTATGGCCTTCGCATCGTATATCTTATGATTCGGCTTCTTTGATTCTTTTGCCCTTGCATACAGTGTCTGGAGCATCGTTTCTGCAATACCCCCTATTTTCTCTTCTTTGCTCATAATATTTATCAAACATCTCCTTTTCTTAAATGTCCAGTCAGGATTCTTCCGTTTTCCTTTTCTATCAGCAAATAATGCTTTTTGTTAGGTATCTCTAACCATAGTATAGCATTTTAACTTAAATATCAAGACTTTTCACAAGTTTTATGAAAAAAAGAACCCTGCAAGTTTGCAGGTTGCAGGGCACAGTATCATCTGTTCAACCGTAAATATTTTTTCCAGGCAATTTGATGAATCATTCCGCGATCTCTTCTGGTGTTTTTCAATATCATAAGTTAGCCACTGCAAAATCAAAACGTAAGCTGCCCATCCGTAAGATGTGTCGGCAAGGCGGTATTCTGTTTCCAAAGACAGCAACCAAATAGGAGGCATCATATTATGAAAATATTATATTTTCAAACGATCGACCAGTTTTGTCCTTCCGTCTGAAGCCTCACCATCTCGGTAAAAACGCCGTTTCGATCCATAAGTTCCGTAGGAGAACCCTGCTCGGCTACGCCGCCATCTTTGAGCACTACGATTTTGTTTGCACCCGCAACGGTACGCATTCTGTGGGCAATCACCATGACCGTCTTTTCCTTAATGAGCCTTGACAGTGCGCCCTGCACCTTCGTCTCGTTTTCCACATCGAGGGAGGCTGTCGCCTCATCCAGCAGGATGATCGGTGCATCCTTGAGGAACGCTCTCGCTATTGAGATGCGCTGGCGCTCGCCGCCGGAGAGATAGGTGCCTTCCGAGCCAAGAACAGTGCCCATACCTTGCGGCAGTCTGCCGATGATATCATCACACTGTGCGGCATGAAGCGCCTCGGTCAGCTCCGCGTCCGTGGCGTCGGGCTTCGCAATGCGCAGATTATCCGCAATCGAACGCTTGAGCAATCTGCTGTCCTGGAATACATAGGAAACCGTGTTCATCAGTTCGTCTTTGCCGATGTCCTTCACGTCTACACCGCCAATCATCACGCTGCCCTCCTGTGCGTCAAAGAACCGGGAGATCAGCCCCGCTGCCGTGGTCTTGCCGCTGCCGGACGGTCCCACCAAAGCAACAATCTGGTCTTTATCCGCAGACAGGGACAAGTTTTTGACCGCTGGATTCGCATCTTCGCTGTACCGATAGGTCACATCCTTGATCTCCACGAAAGCACCAGACGGTGTCTTTTTGTCCTTCGCCTCGGCAAGCGGCTGAATATCCAGTATGGAATTCACTCTTGCGATAGCGTCATCGATCTTCATGCCTTGGACATAAGGTCGTGAATGGCAAAGGTTCCACCCTTCTTCAGCACCCGCAGCGTTTCAAGCAGGAGTGCCTGCTTGTCCTTTCCCATAATATTGTGATAGACATAGTTGCTGGTCACGAGGTCGAATGTCTCATCCGGAAAGTCCAGCTTCACGGCGTCGCCCTTCTGGAACCGCACATTGGACACGCCTTCCGCAGCCGCATTCTGTTCGCATCTGTCTTTTGTAAAATCACGGTATTCCGGTCCCCAATAATCGATGCCGACGATCTCGGCGTTCGGATTTCTCTTGGCGCAGGCTATTGTCAGCGCACCGCTGCCTCAGCCGACGTCCAGCCCCGTCCCGCCATCCGGGATCGTCACATAATCCGCGATTCCTTCAATAATCTGTTTGGACAGCTTCCTCTTACCGTCATAGTCAAAAGCCTTATGCAAGGCGTAAAAATATCCCGTTGTGACCGCACACGCCACCGTTCCCAAGGTCAAAGCCGTGCATACTGCTTTTGTACCCACTGTACGATTGCCTCTTGATACGATATGCGCTGCAATATCCGCCGTGAGCAGTACGCCGGTTCCTGCTGCCGTAGCCGTCACCATGCCTTTCGGCATCCAGTTGGCGTAATCGGGTTTTTCCAATGTACGTACACTGTCTTGATGTTTATCGTAGGTTTCGTGTATTTTTTTCCATGATGGGCTGTTCCTGCGGAGTTTGTCCCATGCCAGCATGGAAAACGCGGGAACTCTTGTCCGCAGTTCCTCGTATTTTTTGTCGAGCCACTCCATCTCTGCCACAGCGTTTTTGCAGTGATCCGTGGCACAGAGGTCTCCCAGTTTTGTTTTTGTCATGGCAAGAAGCAACGCTTTCATGGCGAGCATTTTTGCTCCGCTTTCAAAATATTCTTCATTTCCGACAGGGCGAGTTTTCATGCCCGTCTGCCGCCACCGCATACACATGATAGTCCCTGCCGAGCGTCTCTGCCTGTTTCTGAAATGCCCAATAGGGTTCCAGTGCGGCTGTAGCGATAAACAGTACATTTTTATCGTTTTCAGTACCATATTCATAAATCGTCATACGAAAGTACCTCTATTCAAATCTGTTTCCTATCTCGAATCGCACTTAGGTTTGATGAACTTCTTTTAGTGCCAGCAAAAGTTCTTCCTTCGAGTGATGATGTCCATGCCGCTCATCAGACAGCATATGATTGTGTTCGTGAGAATGCCTGACCACATGCGTATGCGTTGTCCCATTATGTGTATGGGTAACAAGATGCTTATGCTCATGCAGATGGTGTCGCACCAGCGTATCCATGACAACGAGGACAGTTCCCAGGATCATGACTACAAACGCGGCAAAGAACAAATAGGTCAGCGTAAAACCTACCGCAAACATCACTACGCCGATATTCGAATGTTCGCACTCGCTCATCTCCGGGATCAGCTCCACCACATACATCATGGCTCCCGCCGCAAAGCTCAAAAGATACGGCATGGAGATGATGGCGCCCCAGAAGCCAATAACCGCCGGGAGGAATGCAAGACTTCCCATCGGCTCTGACTGCTCCATCGCCGGAATGATCAGGCTCCAGATGGAAGCCGCCACCATCACGCCGCTGGCAAAGCCCG
>JAFTGN010000113.1 GCA_017457865.1 Lachnospiraceae bacterium
ATCACCTCATCGACTGCATATTTGGAGATTGATGCGGTCTTATCGGTGACTCTTTATTTCATGCTGATATCCCCGACTATAACAGGATTCTTTATAAGCCTACCATGCTATTCTGAAAAATCCAACCGCACAGGTGGAAAATTTTTATTGATTGCTTTGTGATACATCTGTTTCTTAAAATTTGATGATCACATTCAACGCATGTTCTGTATCAGAAGCAGTCCGGATTGCCTCATCCAGGTCATCTATGGAGAATTCATGGGTAATGATGGACTCCAAATCCCATTTCCCGGATGCCATGATTTTCATCACATCCTGCACATCCTCTGGCATGTAACCGCCTGAACCAATGATACTTTTTTGTGCATATGTCATGTGAAGAAGGTCAATATTTCGCAAAGCACGATTCACTGCCACAGAAACAAACCGGCTTTCAATCTTCCCATGCTCCATAAAAAGATTCAAAACCGTCTCTGCGCCTGCCGCATCAATCATAATATCAATATCAGCGGTTTCCCCGGTAAGAGATGGTGCAGTCCCAAAATAATCCATTGCAGTATGCAGAAAATCCTCAGAGCCTGAATTACAGGTCGCAAACCCCAGTTTCCCAGCGATTGCAAGGCGAAAATCGGAAAGATCACAAATCATCACCTGCGAACAGCCAAACTGTTTCAAAGCAACTGCCGCAGCAATCCCGATGGTGCCTGCCCCGAATACAACCGCTTTTTCGTTTGCCTTGGGCTGACCGCGTCTTGCCGCACGGCATCCCACCGTAAATGGTTCAATCAGACAGGCCAGCCGGTCTGGAATTTCTTCCGGCACAAGATACAGAGAGTGATCCTTTGTCGCATTGGGGCAAAGAATATATTCTGAGAATCCTCCTAATGTACCTGCTCTTCTTGTATCATTTTTCGCATAACGAGGGTACGGATACACACGATCCCCTACCTGAAACTCCTGATGATGGTCTCCCACCTCTGCAACCACCGAAACAGTTTCATGTCCGAATTCCCCTCCGATTGTCACACGATGCCCGGTTCCGGAACCATGGCGATACACTGCTACATCTGTTCCACAAATACTCGAATACACATTTCGAATCAACACATCCTCCTGACCACAAACCGGAAGGGGAACCTCTCTGATTTCAATGTGCTCTTTTCCTAAATAAATTGCTGATTTCATTTTCATCCTCCATACCGAGCAACACTTTTGCCCATCCATCTCCGCTTATATAAATTATAATACTCGTCTTCCGGCATGTAAAGAAAAATCTCCCCGAACACCATCATTCGGGGAGATGCTAACAATAACTATTTGTGAGTTTTATAAAATTGTAGCAGATACCGTCGGGTTATACCCCTTTTCCCGAAGAGAAGAAAGTACCTGCTGCTTATGCTCTTCTCCATATGCCTCCATGGTAATCTTCAATTCCACTGCTGCATTGCGGTTGATGCTGACAAACTGGTTGTGCTCTAACTTGATGATATTGCCGTTGTTCTCCGCAATGATGCCTGCCACCTTCTGCAATTCACCCGGACGATCCGGCAGCAGTACAGAAATGGTAAAGATACGGCCTCTCTGAATCAGACCATGCTGTACCACAGATGCCATGGTGATCACATCCATGTTGCCGCCGCTTAAGATGGACACGATTTTCTTATCCTTCACATCCAGATGTTTCAGGGCTGCCACAGTCAGCAGACCGGAATTCTCTACCACCATCTTGTGGTTTTCGATCATATCCAGAAATGCACCGATCAGCTCGCTGTCATCGATGAGAATGATCTCATCTGTCACATTCTTCTGGATATAAGGGAAAATCTTGCTGCCCGGCCTGCGCACTGCGGTACCGTCTGCAATGGTGGAAATGGCTGGCAGTTCTACTACTTCACCGGCTTCTAAAGACGCCGCCATGCAGGCAGCGCCTGCCGGTTCCACACCAATAATCTGTACCTTGGGATTCAACATCTTTGCCAGAGTAGACACACCGGCGCACAGACCACCCCCACCGATGGGGCAGAGAATATAATCCACGGTAGGAAGTTCCTTGATGATTTCCATGGCGATGGTTCCCTGTCCGGTTGCCACATCCAGATCGTCAAACGGGTGAATGAACGTATAACCATGCTCTGCCGCCAGCTGTTCTGCATATCCGCAGGCATCGTCATAGGTATCCCCATACAATACTACCTCTGCGCCGTATCCTTTGGTACGGTTGATCTTAATCAATGGCGTGGTAGCCGGCATCACGATCACTGCCTTGCATCCAAACTGTCTGGCTGCATAGGCCACACCCTGGGCATGATTCCCGGCCGAAGCCGCAATCAGCCCCTTCTGACGCTCCTCCTCTGATAATGTGCTGATTTTATAATAGGCACCACGAAGCTTATAGGCACCGGTGTACTGCATATTCTCCGGCTTTAACCACACCCGGTTACCGGTCTGGGCAGAAAAATACTCACTGAACATCAGCTTCGTCTCCTGTGTCACTCTGCCCACCACATCGCATGCCTGCTCAAACTTCTCTAAAGTGAATTCTTCCATCTTTGTTCCTTTCCTTATTCAAACAATGCGCTGACGTAAGACTCTGCATCAAACTTCTGCAAATCTTCTATCTGCTCACCTACGCCAATGTATTTCACCGGAATCCCCAGTTCTGACTGGATTGCCACTGCGATGCCACCCTTTGAGGAACCATCCATCTTGGTCAGAATGATACCGGTAATCTCTGCAGCTTCCATAAACTGCCTTGCCTGGATCAATGCATTTTGACCGGTGGCGCCATCCAATACGATCAGTGTTTCACGGTATGCTTCCGGATATTCCCTGTCGATAATCCGGTTGATCTTCTTTAACTCTTCCATCAGATTTTTTTTGTTGTGAAGACGACCTGCGGTATCGCACAACAGCACATCGGTCTTCCTTGCCTTAGCCGCACGAACTGCGTCAAAGATGACAGAGGCCGGATCAGAACCTTCCTGGGTTGCAATGATGGGCACATCTGCACGTTCTGCCCATACAGACAGCTGGTCAATGGCAGCTGCACGGAACGTATCTGCCGCTGCAATGAGAACCGATTTTCCATCCCCCTTTAACTGGGATGCCATCTTGCCGATGGAAGTGGTCTTTCCTGCTCCATTTACCCCGATGACCAATACCACAGACTGACGATTTTCAAATTCATAGGCATTTTCACCCAAATCCATCTTTTCCTTGATGGTATCAATCAACAGCTGTCTGCAAGCTTCCGGCTCTTTGATGTGCTGCTTCTTCACCTGCTCACGCAAATCCTCTATGACCTCTTCTACCGTAGTGATGCCCATATCACTCATGACCAGAATTTCTTCCAGTTCTTCATAAAAGTCATCATCTATAGAGGAAAACCCGCTGAAAATGGAATCCAGACCGGATTTGATATTGTCTCTGGTTTTGGTCAGACCGGCTACCAGTCTGCCAAAAAAGCCCTTCTTTTCCTTCTCTTTTTCTCTCATACCATTCCTTTCTCCTTTCCCATTTCTATGCCAAATAGACAATTGCGAAACTCTTTGAAGCGATCATAAAACAGCCTGCACATCAGAAATTTTTTCATTTGAAAAATTTTGCTGAAAGGCGTCCGGTATCATAGTTTCGCAATTGCTTATTCTATGTCAAAAACATTAAGACGGTATTATCCATCCAGCTTGTCTTCGATCAGATTGACACTGACC
>JAFTGN010000114.1 GCA_017457865.1 Lachnospiraceae bacterium
GAACCAGAGAGAGTTGAGCGTGAGCCTGAATAGGATGGGAGATGTATGGTTGAAACTGGGGAAAGAGGAAGAAGCGCTGAAAGCCTATGAGGAAGATTTAAAAATAGCTCGAAAACTGAGTGAAGAATCGCCCACAGCGTCGAACCAGAGAGATTTGAGCGTGAGCCTGAATAAGATGGGAGATGTATGGTTGAAACTGGGGAAAGAGGAAGAAGCGCTGAAAGCCTATGAGGAAGATTTAAAAATAGCTCGAAAACTGAGTGAAGAATCGCCCACAGCGTCGAACCAGAGAGAGTTGAGCGTGAGCCTATATAAACTGGGAAACCTATATTTGCAATTGGGTCACTATCAGAGCGCTGTGGATATTTTGCAGGAGGCAGTAGATGGACTTGATATGGTAAGAGTGCAGTCACAGTATATGGTCAGGGAGGAGGAGATGCAGATCGTGGAATCTGCTCTGCACCTGGCACAGGAGTGTGTAGAAGCAGATTCCAGAAGAGAAGAATTGCTGAAAAAATTGGTGCTGATGGACGAAACAACACTTGCCACATTTTTAGAGGGACTCTCACAAGCTGAGAGTATGGTATTGGGACATATCTTGGATGCTTTGGAAGGAGAATGATGAAAGTGGTTCTTTTTCGACGTACATTTTGGTGTATTGATAAGTGTTCCGCATACCGGGCCCCAGTTTATACCCAATATGGTGGCAAACAGTAAAGGAAGGCAATTTTCCCAAAATTTCAGAAACCGCTTGACACGCTGCCGAAATTGTGATAATATAATCGAGTGCCAAGCGGAAGTGCCGGAACTGGCAGACGGGCAAGACTAAGGATCTTGTGTCTGTATAGACGTGTGGGTTCAAGTCCCATCTTCCGCATATGCAGATGTGGCGGAATTGGCATACGCGCATGATTCAGGTTCATGTCCATGTACTTGGGTAGGGGTTCAAGTCCCCTCATCTGCATTGCATATATGAGAGCATCATTGGATGCTCTTTTTGTTTAAAAAAATTTGTAACGTTTCAAAATAGAGAATAGATGATAAGCTTGGGGAGAAGATATGCGTACAAAAAATAAACAGACAGAAGCAGAAATCCGGGCATTGGCAAAACGGGCATTTCCGGAGGATTCGGTGACAGAGATCCGGGAGTTGACAGAAGGCATGTGCAATGCAGCCTATCTGGTGGGATTGTCTTCCGGACGGCAGACGGTATTGAAGATTGCGGCACCGGATCGTCAGGGTCTGATGTTAAATGAAGCAGATTTGATGGCTACAGAAGTGGCTGCCATGCAGCTGGTGGGTGCAGACGGACATGTACGGGTGCCGGAAGTTTACTATGCGGATTTTTCAAAGGAAGTATGTTCCGGCACCTATTTCTTTATGGAAGCATTAGAAGGTGCCAGTTATGCTTCACTGGGAGATGGTCTGCCGGAGGAAGTACATCAGGCGCTGCACCACAGAGTGGGACAGATCGAACGTGCCATTACCAGTATCAAAGGTACCCGTTTCGGTTCTCTGGTGGAGGAGAGCAGACAGTATGACCGCCTGTATGACTGGTTTTATGAACTGATTGCCAATGTGCTGACAGATGCGAAGCGGAAGGACATTTGGATCGGCGTACCAGAGGAGAAGATTTTGGCGGTATTGCAGCAGGATAGAGAAATTTTTGAAGCGGTGACCCAGCCGGTACTGGTACACTGGGATATGTGGGAAGGCAATATCTTTGTAAAGGACAGAGAGATTACCGGTGTCATTGATTGGGAACGTGCCATGTGGGGAGAAGCTTACATGGATGACCGGTTCAGAAGTCACAGCAGAACCGGGGATTTCCTGAGAGGATATGGGCAGGAGCAGTTTTCCGGCGAAGAGTGGAGAAGAATTTACTGGTATGATGTATATCTGTATCTGACCATGATGACAGAGGGCGCATATCGGGAGTATGCAGATGACGGTGTGTATCAGTGGGCAAAGCCCATGTTTGAACAGGCATGGGAGAAGCTGGGAGAGAAATAGGTTTAAAATGGAATGGATGGCAGACTATCATTGTGTGAATTGGGTGAATTATTTGAAATAATCAGAAAAAATATTTTTTATAAAAAATGGTTGACAAAAAGAAAGACCAGTGGTATCATATTACTTGTCAGCAAGATAAAGCGTTGACGAAAAGAAAATGCAGATGTGGCGGAATTGGCATACGCGCATGATTCAGGTTCATGTCCATGTACTTGGGTAGGGGTTCAAGTCCCCTCATCTGCACTGTTGGAGAGCATCGGAAGATGCTCTTTTTCTGTTATAAAAAAGTATTTGTGTCAGAGCTACCATTGTGCGGATAAGCTCTTATTTTGGATTGATAAAAAGAAGACTTCCTGGATTGACAGGTAAAATGATCAAAGCCGCTTACATGACAGGGATTCTTCCCATTTGAAAGCAACATCATGACATTCGTGAAAGGCGAGAATGGCAGTGACACAGATTGTAAAGAAAAAGAAGAAAATACACACAAATAGTGTAAATGATAAAAAATAATTTATAAAAAGTTTACATAAATAAAATAGACATAATACAAAAAATACAGTATAATAGAATTATCAAAATACAGGCAGGGAGAGGAAAGGATGCACACAACAATCGCACAGAAGTTACAGACAGCCGGATTGAAAGCGGCCTATGATGCAGCATGTAAGAAGATTTTGTTGGAGAAAGTGATACTGGCATGGATTTTACAGCAGTGCTTATGGGAGTATCAAAGCTGCACGATAGAAGAGATTGCAGAACGGTACATAGAAGGGACTGCACAGATTGACCAGGTGATGGTAGGAGTGGATGAAGGAATGCCCACTGCCATTCAGGGAATCAGTACAGAAGATACTACCATACAGGAAGGAACCGTGTCCTATGACATTCGGTTTCTTGCGACGTTGCCAGATTCGAAGGAACAGGTACATTTAATCATCAATGTAGAAGTACAGAATGATTTCTATCCTGGCTATCCACTGGTGAAACGTGGCATTTATTATGGTGGACGGATGTTGTCTGCCCAGTATGGAACAGAGTTTACCGGTTCTCACTATGAAAAACTAAAGAAAGTATATAGTATATTTATCACAAATTTGTGATAAAGATGGTTATCTCAAATCTTGGATTATCTCAAAAATCATTCCTTTTGTGGTTTTATTGCTTTTTTTTCAACAAATTTGAGATAACATTTTTTTATCTCTTATAATAAAGGAGTAACTGAAAAAAATCAACCTTTATTGTAA
>JAFTGN010000016.1 GCA_017457865.1 Lachnospiraceae bacterium
AAACAGAACAAGTGAAATTGCAGAATATATGGGATTGAGCATTCCGAGAGTGCGTGTCATGCTTCGTGAAATGATAGAAGAAGGAGTGATTGAAGCGGAAGGAGAAGGAAGGGCGAGAGTGTATAAAGTAGTAAATATAAGCGAGGAAATGTGAAAATGGAATAGTGAATGGAAAATAAGCCAATGGTATGAGTTAGGAATAGTATGAATAAAAAGGGATAAATGACATACAATAATATCAACATATAAATCGGAAAATGATATAAAAAATACCAAAATCAAAATTACAATTGATTTATTCGTGCCTTTGTGATACGATATCAGTGTCTATTCATAAACTGGAGGTAAAATGATGAGTCTCGTTGTGCGTTTATCATCTTTGACACTGGAAAATATAAAAAATGTGAAGAATGGAACCATCTTTATGCCAATGGCTCATGATAAAAGCCAGACTTTGGGTGGAGCCGAGATACTTGGAATTTATGGTCAGAATGGTTCGGGAAAAACCGCTGTTGTTGATGCGCTGTATTTCTTGCAGCAGATTATGATTGGACAGGAAATTGATCAAAGTATTAGCGATTATATTGACGTAGATGCGAATCATGCAGGGATCATTGCGGAATTCAAAATATTTGGATCGGATATTATGTTTGAGGTTGGATATCATGTTTCTCTAAAGAAGAAGGATGGAGAAATATTGATTGAGCGTGAATACTTGAATTGTGCCATCAACCAGAATGGAAAGAGAACAAACAAAAATATTTTTATGGACTATCAGAGAGGTGAAGGAGAATGTATTTTCAAACCTCAGAAACGTCTGGATGAATTAATTGGAAAAGATAAAGAAATCAAGACAGATTTAATTGTTGCCAGAAAGATGTCAGAGAAGAGTAATTGTTCTTATGTTTTTGGGGAGAGCAGCAGAGAGATCTTCTGCAAGCAAATGGATAGTGCTTTCAGAAATTACGCAATGGTGATCAAGTCATTGTTTGAGTTCGCACTGAAAGATCTTTTTGTCATTAGAAACACCTATTCAGGATTGATTACTGCAAATTTTTTGCTTCCAATGGCTTTTCGTGTTGAAAATAATAAGATGGGTGCAAAGGGTGATTTTGCCATTCCTCTTACGGAGCCGGTTGTATTAGATGCTGTAAGAAAAGAATTGCTGGATGTAATCGTGAACCAAATCAACACAGTGCTTTATACAATCATTCCCGGTATGAGCATAGAAGTAAAGGATTACGGAAAGCAGGCTTTGGATTCTGGGGAAGACGGGTGGAAGGTGGAACTTATGTCTGTACGCACAGGAAAGAAGCCAATCCCAATCCGGATGGAATCTGAAGGAATTATCAAGATTATTTCTATATTAAATGCATGGATTCAGGCATTTGGAAATCCTTCTATATGCCTGGTGGTTGATGAACTTGATGCGGGTATATTTGAATATATGCTTGGAGAACTACTTGATATTTTTGAGAAGAGTGCAAAGGGACAATTGATTTTTACCTCTCACAACCTCCGTGCACTTGAAATGCTTGATAAAGAAAGTATCATGTTTTCGACTGTCAATCCAAACAATCGCTATATTCATATGAAGAGTGTAAAAGAATCAAACAATCTTCGTAGTATGTATATTAGAAGCATTACACTTGGGGGACAGGATGAAACAATTTATGAAGAAACTGACAGTCTGAAGATTGCGAGAGCATTCAGGAAGGCGGGAAGGAGTATTCATAATGAGTGAAAAAAAGGTGATTGCAGTCATTGTGGAGGGGCCGAGTGATGAGAATGCCATCGGAGGCATTTTGAAAGAATATTTTTCTTCTGAAGAGGTGCAATTTGCGGTTGTTCATGGCGATATTACTTCGAATAAAAATACATCTGTAGATAATGTGATTAGTAGGGTGTGCGATTTGATAGATGCAATGAGAAGTAAGTATGGATATCATTGGGAGGATTTTCTTCAAATCATTCATATCACAGATACAGATGGAGCATTTACAAAGGGGTGTGTAGTCGAAGCGGAGGTTGATTCCATTCAGTACTATGAGGAACGAATGGAGACTTCAAATGTAAAAGCAACTGAGGAAAGAAATCAGCATAAATCAGAGATTATGTTTAAGCTATATTCAACGGGAAAGATACATGAGATCAGATACAGGTTATATTTCAATTCCTGCAACTTGGAGCATGTGCTATACAATGAGCTGAAAGATTTTTCTGATGAAGAGAAAGAAGAGATGTCTGATGATTTTGCTGAAAAGTATGAGGGTAAGATTGATGAATTTATTCGCTTTATCTCAGATGCAGAGTTGGCCGTATGTGGTACATACAAGCAGACTTGGAAATTTATTGAGAAGGATAAGAATTCATTACAAAGACACTCGAATATGCATTTGATATTTGGATGATGGAGTTTTTGCAAAAACAAAGTATATTGTTTTTAGTGATAAAGTGCTGGTAGAAGCGGCTGTCTGAAAAGAGAATCAGGCAGCCGTTTTTCTGAAAGAAGAAAAAAGGGAATGAGTAGTAACCATTCAGGAGCCAATGTTTCGTAAGGGCACTTCCGAAAGTAAATTTACGCTATCATCAGGTCTCCGAATCCAAAATAGACAATAGCCAGGCAGTATCTGTAATAAACTTGGTATTGATATTGCGGATGTTCATAGGTTCCATATCGGGCCGCAATGTTTTCATGATCTGGTTCAAATGGAATTGCACACCATCCTGATCATCTACCAAGTCATCCCATGTGCAGATAAAGGGATGGAGCTTGGCAATTTGTAGCAACTGGGTTGGATTGCCACGATGCAGATAAGTGATCATCTGTGTCAGGGTGGCAGGCTCAAATCCACGGGTCAGCATAAACTGAGTCCAGCGTGCATGCTCCTGCTTCACAGCCTGATTCAAGTGAGAAGGCTCACTGAGCCAGAGCCCATATTGGGGAGCAAGGTGCAGTTCTTCCTGTGGAATTCCATAGGAAGCAGGGTCTGGCAAGGTGATTCCGGCAGCAAACACACGATATGTCAGATTTAATACATCCGTCTCCGAACTGTCCCGATTGTAGGAACAACCATAATAAGCCTGATATGCGTTGGAAACCGCGATGGGATCATTTAGATTCTTACAATAAGATAAATGAAGCTGTAAGGCCCGAATGCGAAGCAGGTCATGGGTTAAATTGTAATAAGAATATAATTCTGTATAGCTTCCAAAACAATAGATATCATAGTTGTTGAACCAGTCCAGTCCGTATGCCATATTTCCGACAATCAATTTCTCCGTTTGACAAGCCAAGATATCATCTGGACAGTATGCGGCAATAAAAGGAATTCTGGTAAAGGTAGGATCGTATTTCAACAAGTTGGCACGCAGCTGCGTGGACACATCAATGGTATGTAACATATCTTCAAATGCAACAATAAAGTAATTTCCCTGTTCTAATTGGCAGGCGGCATTGTAATCGCTGTCAGAGAACGTGTTCTTTGGCTGAGAAAGCAGATCCCATAGCTTGTCAATCTGATGAAAGGAAAAGAAGGAAAGGTGGGCATCCACTAGTTTCGGATGATGAAACATACCGGGGCAAAGATGCCGAAACTGCATTTCTATCTGAGACAGAGACGGTTCCGTCTGCTGTTCAGCAGTGGTCACTTCTGAATCTTCCTTTGAAAAAACAGTTATGTGAAATTGTCTGCCGGATTCTTTATATAGGATGGACAGCGCATTTTGCAGAAATCCGGGAATGCAGTGATGGTCTCCTATGACAATCAGATTGATATCCTTTGCTTTGTTTTTGCCAATACATGGAAGAAACAAAGGCTTTCGATAAAAAAGCTGTTTGCCGGCATCCATTCCTGGATGGCAAACCTGCACTTTGATATAAGTATCTTTCATGCTGCTAATGGCACTGTCAATCAGTGCATCTGTATTTGCCAGTTCAGACAGAAGATAAACCTGAATATGTTTGGCAAAATATTCCGCATATACAGGACTTTGTTTTTGCAACGGTTTGAATGTTTCCAAAATAGAGATGCTATCCAATAGATTCTGCTTTTGCACATCATGAAACAGATAGAAGAACACTTCTGTCTGCTCCGTGATCAGCGTATTCAGACGGTCAGTGGAAAGCAAAGAGGAAACCGCCACATCTATATGCCCCGGATAATATATGATTTCGGGAAGTACAATACTGGAATCTTTTTTCTCTGCCAGAAAAATCTGTTCAATGGTCTGTTTGATGTAAGGGATTTTTTCACAATCTGTCAGTGGAAGAGAAAAAATCATCTGATAATGCTTATTGTCAGGCAGAGTTCGAATAAAATCAAAGGTCTGTCTGGAATAAGAATTGAAAAACAGCAGCAGTGTTTCCGGGTGGATTTTGGTATCGCCAGATGCAGGAGAATGGGTTTGTCCGGAAAGTGCAGAAACAGTCTTTCGCTTATCAGCAGAAGAATAGTCCAACAGCCGTTGTTTTGCACGGATACTTCCGTTTTTGGCGGCGTGCCGATACCAGTTCAGTGCAATCTCATTCACATATCCATTTTTCTGTTCTTCGAACAATCCAAGCATATACTGGCAGGTGGCATCTCCCTGTTCCGGTGCATCTGTACAGGCACCTTTCTGAAACAATTCATAAGCTTTTTCTTCGTCCTTTTCATAGCGCATCTGCTCATGACCAGTATAGTATGCCATTCCCAAATCTCTGTGTGCTGCTAACACATTCATGCGGCTGGCATTTTCCAGACAGTCTTTGGCACGGCGATAAATTTTATTGGTACCGATTCCATTTAACAGACATAAGTGTGTTTCATAAACACTTTTTGCATGGTCTCTGTTGGTGCGGAGCATATGGAATCCCTGTTCTTCCCTGTTTTCTACATCTGCACATCCATCTCCCAGAAGCAGCATCTTTCCTACACGATAAATGGATTCCTTGTCTCCTTTTTCCTGTGCAAGCTCCTGAAATAAGCGAAATGCTTTTGCGTGGTCTCCATTTTCATAACAAAGCTGGGCGAAAGCAAACTGTTTTTGGATGGTATTCATGGATGCATCAAAATGGAAAGATTCAAACTCCGGAAATAACAAATCGATGTCCTCCGAAGCATGCGCTCCGATACATAAAAAGATGACAAGAATGGAAAATGCCCGTACTGGATCGGTTTCGATATAAAAGGCAAAACGATTGGAATGGTTTTGATAACGCAAAAATTCTTCTCTTTGGGTTAAAAAGGGCTTCAGAATGTCCTGTAAAGCCATTTCCTGCTCAATGGTCAAATCAGCAAAATATACATCTGCCAGTGCCTTGGTCTCCTGTAATATTGCTTCTGAATTTTGGCGAAACAGGGTATGGTAAAGCGCAAAAAGAGACTTGGCAGTCTTTCTGTTGTCATTTAATAACCAGGACAGATAAGACGTGGATCTGCCATGGAGCTCCTGAATAAAAGAATCTGGCAGAAAATATTGCAGTCGTTCCAATCGTTTGGCATAAGAAAGAGCAGAAGGAAAAATTTCCAGTTTTTCCGCATGTTTCAACTGCGCAAAAAGTGAATTTAAAGTCAGTTTGGTGGGAGTTGTTGCATTGTGTTCCATAGTATACCTCTTTTGAATATGATGCCTGCATTATAGCACAAAATTAATGCAAGTACAATTATTAAATAAAATACAAAGATATTAATTGTAAACTATGTGCTTGTTAAAAAACGGAATGATATGCTGAAACCATCACAGACAGTCAATTCAGAGTGAGAAGGCTGTCTAATCCAGGTGACATACAGGAAGAAAAAGATGGGTGAAGAGAAACAAAGACAGGAAATAAATGGGCAGAGTAAAGGGGTAATACAGGAGGCAAAAGCGTGCATGTATTGGAGTGCCAGAAAAAGAAACCAACAGGGAAAATATTATTGTACCTGGGATGGAGAATATTACTGGACCAAAGACTGCAGAGGGTGTAAAAATTTTCAGACAAAAAAATAAGCATTTTCAGATGATGTGAAAAGTTAATGAAAAAAAGAGTAAAAAAACCAGACTGACAATAGGATGTTAATAAGATGGGTGTTATGATTTTTCCATAGTTATACAATATGTATGATTTGTAGTAAGAAAGCAATGTGAGAATGACACACCGCTTAAAATGAAAGAGGTACATATGTCAAGATATTCGGAATTGTTGACGAAACGGATGGAAAATTGTGGGTATACACCTGCAGAACTGGCAAGGCAGATTGGAGTAGACAGAAGTTATATCGTGAAGAACAAAATGGGAACTGGTGTGATTCAGGACGTGAAGAAAGCAGAGCGATTGTTCAACCTGCTTCCTCAGACAGATGAGGAAGCAAGGGAATTGTTTGATGCGTATTGTGAGGCACGATATGGAGACAAGCGTCACAACATGGATCTGGCAGTGAAAGAGTTTCTGTCCAGTTTTCAGCATGCATCTGAACTGAATTCCAATATGATCCAGAGAGCTGCTATGATTCCGGATGACAAATGCTTATATGGAAGTGAAGATATTTTCTTTATGCTGCAAATTTTGTTCAGTGCAGAGGCTGCAAAGGAGCAGGGACATATCAGTATCATTGCACAGCCAGATCATCGTCGGCTGGTAGAACCACTGAAGACGGTCTTTCGCATGGAATCCGATTGTAAAGTGGAACATTTGATCTGTCTGGAAAAGACGTATGAAGATAAGACCAGCAAGTATAAGAATATCGAATTGTTTGAAAAACTGGTTCCAGTAATTCTTAATCAAAAGAGTGGCACTTATACAGTGGGTTATTATTATGATCAAATCACTTCTCATCTTAACCGGTTTAATTTGTTTCCATATGCATTTATTACAAGTGAATGCGTGATGATTGTAAGTAGCATGTATGACCAAGCGATTGTATATCGAGAGCTGGAAATTGTGAAATCTTATGAGATGGCATTTCAGAAAATGTTTACAGGAAGCAAAGTATTATACCAGAGCTTAAAGGATGAGGGGAATTATATTGAGCGTGTGGTAGGCGAGCAGCTGCCTGAGAAGAATGTGTATTTTATGGGACCGCAGCCGTGTCTGGGTACATTGAATACTGGTGGACTGTTTGACAAATATGTGATTGACGATGCGGAAGTAAAAAAAGTGGTGGAACTGTTAAAGGCAAAGAAAATTGCGGACCATGCGGCATTTCTCAAAGGCACACAGCAAGTCACAGCCTTTTTTACAAAAGCAGGTATCCGTAGAATGTTGAATGAAGGAATCTATGATGAACTGCCTACAGGTATCTACAAACCCATTCAGAAGAAAGATACGTGCAGACTGCTGCGTGAGATTCTGAATTATTCTCGAAGAGGGCGCTATCATGTATACCTGATCAATGAGCGGAAGTTTGCATATCCACAGGGACTGGTCATTGATATTTTTGAAAAAACACATGCAGATCTGATTTACAATGCAGAGAATCGGGAAAGAAGGTTTCTGATCAATGAGGTTTCTATTTCCAGTCTGCTGTTTGATTTTATACATGGATTTGAAAGTAGTCCTTATGTGTATACAGAGGAAGAAACTGTGGCATGGCTGGAGGAGCAGATCAGACAGGCAGAGGAAAGTGTGAATCCGGAATGAGAAAGTGTGTCACACTTTCTGGCACAGGTTTACAGTTTTGGAAAAATATAGAATAATGAAAAGTAGAATATGTAGCAGTAAAGAAATACAGATGGAAAAATAGATGAGTGGATGTGAGGTACGAAATGAAGATAAAGTTGGCGATTCTGGAACATGACAAATTATATCTCAAACGTGTGAAAGCAATTCTGGAAAAAAGATATGCAGATAAGCTGGAAGTATATACCTTTTCAGAGTTGGAAATTGCAATAGAGAATTTGAAAAATGTCAAAGTAGACCTGTTTCTGGCAGATGAGTCATTTGACATCGAACATGTGAAAGTGCCATCCAAATGTGGGGTGGCATATCTGGTAGATTCCCCGGAAATCAAAACACTGAACGGAAAGCCAGCCATCTGTAAATTTCAAAAGTGTGATTTGCTGTATAAGCAAATGTTGAATCTGTATGCAGAGAATGCGCCATCTATCGAAAGAGTGCAGACGGAGCAGACAGAAGGAACAAGAATCATTGGATTTTTCTCTCCATCCGGTGGAACCGGTTGTTCTACCGCAGCGGCAGCCTGTGCGGTGCGTTTTGCCAGTCAATCCCAAAAAGTATTGTATCTGAATCTGGAACTGTTAGGAGATGCTGAAATTTTCTTCCACGGGGAAGGAAATGGCGATTTTGGTGATATTATCTATGCTTTGAAAGCAAATGCCAATCAGTTGATGAAGCAGTCAGATAAAGGCGAGAAGAAAGGGGGAAATCTGGCAATCCGGTTAGAAAGTCTGGTACGGCAGGACAGTACAGGCGTGCATTATTATGCCGCTACAAAATTGGCACTGGATATGCAGGAACTGACAGGTGAGGAACTGAGACAGTTATTGGAAGAACTTCGGAAAAGCGGAGGGTATGATGCCATCTTACTGGATCTGGATTTTTCTTTTGCCCATCCGTTATTACAGATTTTGTCAGAATGCGATTCCATCGTGATGGTTTCGGATGGATCAGCAGTGACCAATCAGAAGCTGGAGCGGGCGGTTGCATCGCTGGGAATTCTGGAACAACAGGAAGAGAGAAGGATTCAGCAGAAAATGTGTATTTTATACAATCGGTTCAGTACCAAGACATCGCAAATGATTGAGATTGAGGGCATCAAAAATATTGGTGGAATCAAGCGGTTTGAAGGATATCAGCCGGAACTGCTGATCAAACAGCTGGCAAATCAAAGTGAGTTTGATGTATTGCGGTAGGAGGTGATCAGATGAACTTTGAGGTAGAACAGAATATTATCAAAGCAATCAAAGAGGAAATTTCAAAACTTTCCTCTCTCAGCAATATGGAGGATGCGGATTTATGGGATGAAATAGAAAAAACAACAGAGCGTTATTTTCAGGATAAATTTGTTCCCATATCCCAAAAGGTTTCCATAGTAGAGCAGGTATACAGTGGATTTAGAGGATTTGGATTATTAGATGCCATTTTGAAAGACGATACCATCACGGAGGTGATGATCAACGGTCCAAAAGACATCTTTATAGAAAAAAGTGGTCGTTTAAGCAAACTGGATAAAGAGTTTGATGATGAGAGACAGTTAGAAGATATCATCACCAGAATCGTGGGACTGGCAGGAAGGGAAGTCAATCAGTCCAGTCCCATTTGTGATACCAGACTGCCGGATGGCTCCCGTGTGAATGTGGTGCTTCCACCCATTTCTCTACAGGGAGCAGTGGTGACCATCCGTAAGTTTTCCAAAACACCCATGACCATTGAAAAGCTGATTCAGTATGGCTCTCTGACCCAGGAGATTGCAGACCAGTTAGAACTTCTGGTGAAAGCAAAATATAACATTTTCATCAGCGGTGGTACTGGTTCCGGTAAGACCACATTCCTGAATGCGCTGTCCAATTACATTCCAAAGGATGAGCGTATCATCACCATTGAGGACTCCGCAGAGTTGCAGATTACAGGAATCGACAATCTGGTCAGTCTGGAAACCAGAAATGCCAATGCTTCCGGTGCAGGACAGATTACCATGCAGGATTTGATCAAATCTTCTTTGCGTATGCGTCCGGAACGTATTGTAGTAGGAGAGGTGCGTGGAGAAGAGGCAATCGATATGCTACAGGCCATGAATACCGGACATGATGGTTCTCTTTCTACCGGACATGCCAATTCCACCAATGATATGCTCAGCAGATTGGAAACCATGGTACTGCGAGGAACCAAAGGATTGCCGTTAGAAGCCATCCGCCAGCAGATTGCATCCGCAGTGGATATCATCATCCATCTGTCCAGACTTCGTGACCATTCCAGAAAGACGATGGAAATTGTGGAAGTGCTGGATTGTAAAGATGGGGTGATTCAGTTGAATCCATTGTATCAATTTGAAGAGGATGAAAACTCCACATTGGAAAAAGTATCCGGACGATTGGTGCGAACAGAAAATCCCATGAAAAATATACAGAAACTTCAAATGGCTGGTATTACACAGGTCATCTAAAGGAGACGAGAAAACAATGCAGTTACCAATACCGATTAAGAAAGAAAAATACGAACCCATTCCACCATTGATTGGAGAAGCCGCTGATTATAATACCTACTTTCCTACATTTCAGGAAAAGGTCGGGTGGTTTCTGATCGGAATGATTGTCAGCGGTGCCGTATTATGGATATTTTATGAAAATATATTTGTGTCTGTCATCGTAGGGGCAATCGGCGGCATCTGTTTTGTACCGATTCGGAGAAAACAGAAAATTGCAAAGCGGCAGAAATTGTTGACCATACAGTTTCGCAGTTTGTTGGATGCGCTGGCTACTTCCATCGGTGCAGGACGAAATATATTTGAATCCTTCTCCGGTGCGGCAGGTGATCTGGCAGTACAATTTACAGAGGATTCAGACATTGTACGGGAGGTACAGTTGATTCAGGTTGGCATGAATCACAACATTCGGATCGAAGACCTGCTTCTGAATTTTGCGGCACGCAGCGGGGTAGAGGATGTATTTAATTTCGCCAATGTATTTGCCACCTGTTATAAAAAGGGTGGAAACATCAAAGAAGTCATCAAAAATACGGCTTCTATCATTGGAGATAAGATTGAAATCCAGATGGAACTGGAAACCATGGTGGCAGGACAGAAAAATGAGCAGAATATTTTGCTGGTGATGCCGGTGATCTTTATCGTGTTGATGAAGTCCATGGGTGGAGAGTTGATTGATCTGAAATCTCCCATGGGAATATTGGCAGTATCCATCGCAATCGTCATATTCATTGCATCCTACTTTGTCAGCAAAAAAATATTGGATATCAAACTATAGGAGAAGGAAACAGGATGATCAATTATATATGTGTGGGCATCTATCTGATCTTTGCGCTGATCTGGATTGTACTGCTTCTGTCAGGCAGTCGAGCGTATGGGGAGATGATAGAGCCATTGGATACCAAAAAATATTTATTGAAATCTCTGTATGGAGTGGGGTTTGCGGTTTTGGGGCTGATCCATTATTCCTTTGACACGCCTGTGGATCGAAAGCGGATGGCAGATGCCAAAATCGTGTATGGAGCAGAATACGGAGAGTATTATTACCGGGTGAATGTGGCAGAGAAGATCACCTATGTGAGTATTTGTATTTTGTTTACGCCATTGCTGGTTCCCATCACCGGCCAGCCCTTAGCAGCCCTGTTTGGAATCTTTGCGGCAGCTGGTATGTATTACTATTCCGATACCAAGATCACGGATATCACCAAGGAGAGGGAAGCATCCATTACCAAGGATTTCCCTGATATGGTATCCAAAATGGCTCTGCTCATCAATGCAGGGATGATCACCAGAGAAGCATGGAAAAACATTGCAGAAACTGGGGATGGAGTGCTGTATGAGGAAATGCGCATTGCCGTGCAGGATATGGAGAAGCGGGGCGTGTCGGAAGCAGATGCGTATATCGACTTTGGAAACCGCTGTGGTCTGACCTTCATCAAAAAGTTTATCGCAATGCTGGTACAAAATATTGCAAAAGGAAATCAGGAACTGGTCAACTTTTTACGAAGCGAGTCGGCTGTGTGCTGGGAAGAAAAGAAGCATCTGGTCAAGCGGCAGGGAGAAGAAGCATCCAACAAACTGATGCTGCCGCTGGGCATGATCATGGTGGGACTCTTTATTATGATTCTGGTACCCATTCTTTCTAATATGGGTATTTAGGATAAAATGTCTAAAAAGTACAGAAAGGAGAAAAAGAGTATGTTAGGCATGATGAAAACTTCATTGAACTATTGTGCGTTTAAAGTAGACGGCTTTTTCAAGCGTGTCTTCAAGGAGCAGGCAGGAGGTGCAGAGATTGTCGCAACGATTGTAATTCTTGGAATTGTTTTGGTAATTGCATTGGCATTCAAAACTCAACTTCAGAGCTTAGTTAAAACCTTATGGGAACAAGTCACTGGTGCAGTTGAAAAAAATAAAACGTTTACAGTAGATACTGTATTAACAGAATAGTAAATAAAAACTATATCGCAATGATTAAAAAGGTGATAGAACATGGAAAAAATATATATGGATAAAAAAGAAAGTGGAAATTCAATCGTAGAAAATGTGATTATCTTGCCTCTTATTTTCATTGTGATTTGCGGATTGATCAGTATGTGTTTTTTGTTGCATGACAAAGCGACTCTGGAGGCGGCTGCCAGAAGGGGGGCTTTGTATGCAGCACACTGTATCAGTGACCCGAACTATGCTTCGATTCTGCAACAGTCAGGAAATGAAGCAGGGTCACTGGATATCAGTGTGGCAAACAATGCTGATTTTCGCTTTTCCGGGTTGGGGAAGAACATTCATCCATACCGTTATTTACAAAAGAAGACAGAGGGGTTGGATCGATTGGTAGAAGCAGAAACTGGTCGTATTGTAGAAAAGACAAGATTGCCCATTAGTACGATTCATGTAGTGAAGATTACATGTGATCAGGTGAATAAAGTCTACTATCAGGATGTGGCAGTAACCATACAGGCAAGTTATCCATTGCCCTATTTGATGCGCATCATAGGATTGCCGGACTCTTATGATTATACCATTACTGCCAGGATGGCAGTGAATGATCCGGATGAGTTTATTCGAAATGCAGATCTGGCAGTGGATATCATTGAGATGGTAGATGATGCCACTGGAAATCATCTGGAAAAGGCGAAGCAGAAAATAGGATTATTGACACAAAAAATCAAACAGTTTTTTGTGACCAAGTAGAAACAAGGAACATTCATTCATATCGTTGAATTTGCAATAGAGAAGAGAGGAAGAGACATGAATCTGAAGAGAACCATACAGGGATCTGTTTCCGTATTATTAATTATCATATTGGTGCCTATGCTGGTACTGTCTGGTTTGGTTGTGGACACCAGCAGGGTGAATATGGCACGGGCAATGGTGTCAGGGGCAGGTGATTTGGCTATGAATTCTGCGCTGGCCGATTATGATACGGTATTAAAGGATGTATACGGATTATTTGCCATGTCTCAGACGGATGCGGATTTTGAAAAAAATATCCAGAAGTATTTTGAGCAGACGTTGATTTCCTACGGAGTAGTAGACGAAGAAAATGCGGGAGAATACACAAATCGTTTACTGAATAGTGTAAAAGATTTCATTGGTGGCTCTACAGATCAGCTGGCAGATTTCATGTCTATGGAACTGGTGGGGGATGTGTCAGTAGAAAAATTAGATCAGGCATCATTGGCCAAAGCAGATGTGATGCGTACCCAGATTGTGGATTATATGAAGTACAGAGGTCCGCTCACATTTGGTTTGAGTTTTTTTGACTCTATTAAAGCTTTTACTTCTGTAGAAAAACAAACAGAAGTGGTGGAGAAGCAGGTAAAGGCACAGGAAAGCACACAGGATGTGACCTCCGCTTGTGCCGCTTTGATTAAGGCAATCCGTGAATATGACAAATTGGTAGATGAAATGAAAGATGTATCTTCCGATCAGTCTGTAAAGGGTGCCCAGAACAGTGAAGATGGTGTACTGGTATCACTTAGTGAGTATGGCACGCAGGTTGGAAAATATCGTTCCGATTATGGCAGCAATTATGAACATATCAATAAGCTGGCAATGATCTTTTTGTTATATAAGATTGATGTCAGTAATTTGATACTGGGCAATATGTTTTCTTCCGGCGTATTGTCCATGCCCTTTACCCCGTATATTGAAAGAAATGGAAATGAATATACGTTTCATGGGGATGCCAGTGGATTCAAAGCAGAAGATATGAATCTGGCGTTGAGTGATGACTTAAATCAGGCCAAAGAGGATTTTGATAATGGACAGAAGCTTTTTGTGAATGCAGGGGGAAATCCCATAGGTGCATTTTGCAAAAATGTGAAAGATGAATATACGGAGGGACGTTTTTTTGCCAGCATAGGAAATGCATCTTGGTCAGGAGATGTGGATATTACCAATCATGAAGATACGCTGATTCAGGAATTTGTTGCCTTTGAAGAATTTATTGATTCTTCTCGGAATATGGAATTGAATCCGGCAGAGGTGACATTGCAATCAGTGTCGGAAACCATTCAAAACAGTGAATTGGATTATGTACAGGTGTATGTGGTATTACAGCTGTTATTTGAACTATCACAATATTATGACAATTATGTATCTGTGTTGCAGTCAAAGAAGGCAGAGGCAGAACAAGAACTCAATGAAGCGACACAAAATTGGAATCAGGCAAAGACCAAGGCACAGCAGTATGAAGCTGTGATTGAAGAGATCAAGACCAAAACAGAACAGATGAAGTCAGGGTATCAGCAAATTCGTCAGAGCGATCCTGATAGCACAGGCTTATATGAAAACTGGTTTCAGGGAGAAGAGACAGATCCAGAGATTGCCAGTCGAAACACAGGAGTGGTTAATGAATTGAAGTTGTTGTTTTCGGATTCATTGCAGTTAGAGCCTTATACCAAAAGCGAAATAGGCGATAGAACATTTTACAACATTGCGGAATCAGATGGATATGTTCGAAATTTAAAACAGTATGCTGCACAATCAAACTCTCGTTTTGAAAGTTTGTTGGAGTTTTTGTCAGAGACATCTCTCCAGCAGGATGATACATACGGTAAAATCTGTACAGATACGAAAGTCTATTTATCATCTGGTACCACCCAGTCTTATGATGCGTATATGAATTCTCGTTTGTCATCGGTACAAAAGAATAGCGCTGTGTATGAGCTGTTCTCTTATTTGGCTGCGTGTGATGCCAATGCCAAAAAAGTAATTTCTGGCGTGTCAGACTACAATGAAGTGAAGAATGGATATCAGGAATTGTATGATACCTATCGGGAGAAAAACCAGATTGTAAATAATCTGGAACAGTCATTGCAGAACGTAAAAATAGATTATAACAATTGTCTGTCACAATATGCGTCCTTCACCACAAACTATCAGTATGATTTGTATTATTATGATAAATATTTAAAAGCGGCTGAAAATCAGGTGGAAAAGGAAGTCAAGGATGTGCATGGACAATTCCAGAAGATTCAGGGAAATATTCAGGAATTGCTGAACAAGCTGTCTGAGATAGAAACAAAGGCATCAGAGGTGGAAACACAGATTCAGGCATATCAACAGAAGGTAAATGAATGGAAATTTGCCAATGATTCTTATAAGAGCAGTACTGGTGAGGATACGTTTGCCCAACAGAATGATACAGAGATTGAAACCACAAAAACCCAGTACAATCTGGATGCGGCAAAAAAATTACATCAGTATATTACAGCGGTGAAAAACGGATACAACGCATTGAATGACTATCTGTTGTGTCAGAATGCACCAGATACGTATCTTTCTTATGCGGGAAAGACATTGAATCAATTGGATTCTGCGGATGCAGTGGTAAAGGCATTAAAGGGATATGCATCAGCTAACCTGAATGTTTTGGAAGATATTCAACCGGTTGTCAAACCAGATCAAAATATCAAAGTTCACTTTAATGATTTATATCCATCTACTGAAGCTCCTAAACTGGATTTTCAGCAAAAAGACAAAGATAGTCTGGAGGTAGAGTGGCAGGAGAAATTTTTAGATCCAACGGTGAAACTTACTTTCCTGGGTTACTTAAACGGGACATTTCCCGATGAAGCAGTAGTAACAGAGGACGAAAGCGAACAGACAGAAAAAAAGCCTACAAAAAAGGAGATAAAAGAAGAATATGAGGCTACAAAAGAGGAGATGAAAAAAGAGAAAAACCCGGCATCTTCAGAAGACAACGAAGAATCTGGTGGAGGTGGATTTGGTTATGTATATGATACCAGAGGTTCCATTGTTTCTTCTGATCTGCCCTCTTCAGGGATAGAAAAAAATGCGGTACAGACTGCAAATTATAAACTGGAGGAAAAAGATGGAAAATTAAATGCATCTAACGGAGTTTCTGCCCAAACTTCTGCACTGAAGAAAGTGCTAAAAGGAATTGGAAATGTGGCAGCGACCGGATTGGAAAATGTATATATTTTGGGTTATATTTTTGAGAATTTTTCTTATAATACGTTGGTACAGGAAAAGGTACTGGCAGGAGAATTTGATGCCAGAGATAGCAAGACCTATCTGGCTGTGAAACAAAAATTGAAAGAGGACGACATACTTTCCAGATACAGAGGGACAGCTGAGACGTTAAGCGGATATGGGTTAAACGGCGAGACCAATTATCTGTACGGCGGGGAAGTAGAGTATATATTATATGGCAACAAAGAAAATCCAAAAGCAAATGTACAGTATGCAAAAACCAGTATATATGCGATTCGATTTGCGTTTGATTGTATTTATGCATTTACGAATGCTGACATTAGGAATTCTACACGTGCAGCCGGAATGATGGTTCAAAGTGCGACCTTTGGGGTGGTGCCATATCAGGTAGTACAAATTGTATTGCAGTTGGCACTGGCAGCAGGAGAAGCAGCCATTGATCTGGATATGATCATGAATGGTATGGATGTGGCGATTGTGAAGACAGAAGATACATGGGTGATTAGTGGAAAAGGGATGGCTAGGGAGGTAAATGATTATGTAAATGATTATAAACAGATATTGGAAAAAGATATAAAGACAGCAATTGAGCAAGAGGTAGGAGAAAAAATAGAACAAGTAAGAGACGGAATCAAAAAAGTTACAGAATCTTCTTCGGAACAGTTGGCGGAGTCTGTCAATGAATTAAGTCATGACTTGAATCGACAGGTGGAAAATACTGCAACGGAAATTTTGGACTCTATGATTTTGTTTATAGAATCCAAAATAGACAGTGCCTTGAACAATTTGCAGTATGACGATTCCATTGGATATGAGAATATTGATGAAGTTCGACAGTATGTGCGTACACAATTTGCCACCATTCGTGGGAATATCAACACGGATTTGAAAAATAAGTTCGGAGGAAATACAATCGGTGATTTGCTGCTGCCTAAAATCCAGGAGAGAATCGATGGAGCACTGAATGAGGTGGAAACACAGATTGATAAAAAACTTGGGGAATTACAACAACAAAATGCGGACTTACGAACTGCGGTGAATCAAACATTAAATGACATCAAGACAGAGTGTATGTCTCCATTAGATACATTAGAACAAAATATTGTAAATGGCCTGGGCGATACATTATCTGGTATCACGGATGAAATTTCAACACAAATGGGTACATATTTCCAGAAGGCCAGTGTCAATATCAATCAGATGACAGATGAGGCGGCGGAAACTCTGAAAAAAGAGATACAGCAAAAAACAAATGAGTGGTATGACAGGTATCTGAAAAATGGAAATGGTGTCTCTACAATCGGAACAGGATTGGATACAGTAGCAGGAAATGCAGGAAATCAGACGGCAAATAGTTCTTTGGGTGCTAAAATTAAATTTGGATACAAAGATTATTTGATGTTGTTTATGTTTCTTTCCCTGTGCACTGATAAGGATGATACAATTTTATGCCGGACAGCAGATGTCATACAGCTGAATATGCAGCACGCAGGTGGGGATGGTGCTTCTTTTACACATAAAAAAGGAAGTGATTTTCGAATGAAGAATGCCAACACCTATGTATCGATTACAGCCAATGCGAAGCTGAAGATGCTGTTCTTGAATTTAGATTGGTTTCAGGAGTTTTTGGTTTCAGAGGACAGTACCGAAACCATTGACGACCAGTTTGGACGGATTGCATCGATTCAGTATAAAGGGTTATATGGATATTAAAGGAGAATGGAATGAAAAATAAGTGGATTTGCAAAGGGATGATTCTGTTGCTGCTTGCAGGGCTGGTGACTGGATGTGGGAAGAAGAACAGTTCCGAAGAAACAAAGGGAGAATATGAAACAACAAGAGCAGAAGAAGCACAGCCAGAACAGGAAACAAAGACAGCAGGTGTGACAGCGGAAGCATCCGATTGGGGTGTGTCCATCGGTAATGTAGCAACCAATGGGGCACAGCAGACCGTTTCCTTCACCATTCATGTGCCATATGATGCCGGAGCGCATATAGGAACCGGGATAGAAGGGATACAGGGAAAAAATATTCGGACGATTTTAGACCAGCAGATGTCAGAAGAACAGATTGAAGAAGGTACTGCTCTGGAAGAAGTCCTGCCGGCATTGTTTCCCCAAACCATGAAAATTTATCAGGAGCGGTTTGGATTCTATTATGAAAATGGACAGTTTGAAGTTTCCAAACATCAGAATTTAACCATTAATGGACGGGACATGTGCTGCTATGAAGGACAGCATTCCTGGACCTATGAGGGAGAAGATCTGACCTATGCTTTTGTGGCATACACAACCCAATTGTCAAATGGCATGTATGTGTACTGGATGGCAATCGATGAAACAGAAGATCAGTCTTCTTTTGATCTGGTGGCAGAATATGCAGAGAAGATGGCAGATACATTCAGAGAAGAAGAGTAATGGAGGGATAGGATGCGGTTTCGGACAAGATACAAGGCAGAATCAGGTGCAGCAACCATAGAAGCCATTGTGGCATTTACTGGCTTTTTGTTTACCATATTCACGATATTAAATGTGGTCAATTTTTGTCGTGCCCAGACATTGATTTCCAATGCAGTGGATGCATCTGCAAAAGAATTGTCCGAGTACACGTATTTTTATTACCTGAGTGGTCTGGAAAAAGGCGACAAACAGATGCAGGGCATTGCGGATAAGGGAAAAAAGAATGTAGATGATGTCATCGGTACAGTAGACAATTTGTTTACATCCATCAGCGCAGTTGGTGATACGACAGCAGAGCACATGACCAATATCAAAAATGGTGTCATGCAGGGAGACATCCAAATCGACCAGGCAATCAATGCAATGGAGAGTATACGCAATTCTGTGGTGGATGTAGATACGGCATATAACAGTCTGAACAATGCAATAGGGGATGTCATCAACAATCCGGTTCTGTATTTGAAAAGTATCATCGCCATTGCGGCAGAGCAGGGAATCAGTGCCATGAAGACTGCGTTTGTGGCGGTTTGTGCAAGAGGAATGGTTGCCAGTCATTTTGGAAAAACGAAGACAGAAGCAGATGCGACATTGAAAGGACTGGGATTGAAAAATGGTCTGGATGATATGAATTTTTTGGCATCATCGATGTTTGACAATGACACAGATGATATCCACATTGTAGTGTATTATAAATTACAGATGGTACAACTGTTTGGGAAGGAAACATTAGAAGTTACCTTACGCAAAGAGGCTGTGGCACGGGCATGGTTAGGCGGAGACGCTGGCTGAGAAACACAGGCTACGGTATACAAACATAGATAAGAGGGAACGTGATGAGAATAGGGATTATAGTCATTGCAGTGATTTTAAATTGCATCGGAATCTATCTGTCATACACATATCTGGAATTTCGGAAAAAGGAAACACATACGGTAACATCTTTTTTCCAGTGTAGCTGGAATCCAAAACGGTTTGGATTTTGTGCAGGAACGGGATTAGTTGCATTACTGGTATTTTTATATGGACGGTTTCTGGCAGATGCCACGTTGTTACAATGCTATCTGAATATGTATGTATTCCAGTGGCTTGTATTGATTGCTTATATTGACTGGAAGGAGCAGATCATTCCCAACCAGTTGATTCTGGCAGGAATGGTTTTATGGGGGATTGTCACCATACTGGAAGTCTGGCTGGGTGGAACACCGATCAAGACCGTTTTGTTATTTTCTCTGTTGGGAGCAGGCATTTGCGGTGGAATCTTGCTCATTGTTGCCATCATTGCCAAAAGTGCTTTGGGGATGGGGGATGTGAAATTATTCACGGTACTGGGATTGTTGTATGGCGTGATGAATACATATTCCATTTTGATTTTTACTATGATTTTTATGGCGGTGACATCGTTGATTTTGCTGGCAATGAAGAAAGTGACTGTAAAGACCGCTATACCTATGGCACCATTTGTCATCATTGGATTTATGGTAGGGGTATTGGCGGGAATGTAGCATACATGACAGGAGGCACACATGAAACTGAAACTGATTTCCATTATTCTCATTATCATAGCCGGAGTGGTAGTAACCATGTCATTTATCTCTTCCGGTGTACAAAAAAACAATACATACAATCAATATATTACCAATGCCAGGGTACAGGCGGAAAAAGAAATCCCTTATATGGCGGTGCAGAATTACAAAGCTGCATTTCAATTACGTCAGGATGAGGAAAATATTTATCAGGAATATCTGGAACAGACAAAGTTGTTAGAGGACGGCTCTTATAAAGCAGCGTTGCTTGCATATCCGGATCTATTTCCACAGTCTCCAGAAGCTTATGAGAGGGTGTGCGATTATTATTATGAGACACAGGATTATAAAAAAGTCATTGAAACCGCATTGAAATCCAGAGAAAATGGAGCAGCCACAGACCGAATTGGTGAATACTATATGGAATGTGCGTTTATGTATCGTTATATCAAAGCCGGTTTGGAAGAGGCATCGTCTTTTCTGGGGGGATATGCCCGTGTGAAAGTAGATGGATTGTATGGGTTCATCGATACCAATGGAAGTTATCTTCTTGCGCCGTTGTACGAAGAAGCCGGTTTTTTCCTGAGTAATTCCACTTCTGTATATAAGGATGCGGAATGGTATATGGTGAATATGCAGGGGTATAAGATAGCAAAGCCGGATCGAAAGGTAGAGTGGTTGTCTTTTTTGAGTAACAACTGGATTTTGGTGAAAAATGATGGGAAATATGGCTATGTCAATTCTGGTATGATCATTCCGGATGATCTGCCATATGAGGATGCGACTATTTTTAAAAATGGAGTGGCAGCAGTTTCCCAAGGTGGAAAGTGGGCATTGATCGACAGTTCTCTTCAACCGATTACAGAGTTTGTATATGATGACATCGTGCGGGATGAATATAATACCTGCATCAACAGTGGTGTGGTATTTGCCCAAAAAGATGGCAGTTATTATATGTTAGATGCCAATGGCAAGTTGATTTCAGAAAGTGGGTTTGAGGATGTAAAGCCATTTGCTGAAAATGGTCCAGCGGCAGTGTGTGTAGAAGGAAAATGGGGTTTTGCAGATACACAGGGCAATATGGTCATTGAACCACAGTATGAGGATGCCGATTCTTTTCAGACTGGTTTGGCAGAGGTTTGCGTGGATGAAAAATGGGGGTATATCAATACTGCAAATACGATCGTGGTAGAACCCCAGTTTGACGCTGCAAAGCCATTTTCATCCAGTGGAATTGCGGCAGTGCAGGAAGACGATACATGGAGTTACATTAAACTGTTGGCTTATGAATAGACGCGAAAGGAGTCAGGGAGATGGAGTTTAATTACGAAACACAAAATCATCAAACAAATTTAATTGTCACATTAGATGAAGAGGCGGAAATGGATTCTGTGGCTTTGGGGATGATTGTCAATCAGCAGATTCCGGGTTTTGTTTCGGCAAAATATTCTCAACAGGACAATCAGAAATGGATTCGATATGATGTGACATCTTATGTCCCATTGCGTGAGTTTTTTCGAAATGGTGTGAACCGGACGATGATGCTTCGTGTATTGGATGGAATCGTCAGTGCGATTTTGTCCGCAGAAGATTATATGATTGAGGCAGATACCATTCTTGTGAATGAAGATTATACATATGTGAACGCAAAGGATTATCAGGTGGCATTGCTTTGCATTCCCCAGTTGGAACTGGGACTGAAAACAGAGTTGAAATTTCAGTTGCGACAGATTCTCTCTGGTAAATATTATAATCCTATGGAAAATCATGCATATGTCAATGCATTGCTGTTTTATCTGAATCAGCCGGGTGTATTGCGGATTGATGATTTGAAAGAAAAACTGAATGAAATCATCGCCAATCCGGAAAGTGTGAGTTTTGATTGGGGTGCTGTTTCGGGGACACAAACTGTGCAGAGTGATTGGCAGACGAATTGGCAACAACCGCCTTATGTAGGCCAGCCGCAGTCATATGTTCAAATGCCATATGAGCATCACAGTGGAACGCAATCATCTATTCCAAATCCATATGTAGGAGAACAGCCAATTCCCCCATCCACATTTCCAAATGGGGTGCCGGTTGGGGAGTATCCGCCAAACGGATATGGCGGGGTACCTCAACATCAGAATCCATCATATGTGGAGCAGCCAGGTGTCTGGGGCGCAGATGGAAGAATTTTGAAAACAGGATTTCCAGTAGGCAATGAAGCATATGGACCAAGAAATACATCAAATGAACCAGTGGTGAGAAATATCCCTTATTCTGACAGACAGACTACTGACATAGAAAATATTTCTTATCAGGAAGTGAATGCACCAGAAACGACGGATTTGTCCTCTATGCAATCAGAGCAGCATAGTAAGAAAAAGGAAAAATCGGAGAAAGAAAAGAGAGGTCTGCTGGACGGGTTGTTTAAAGACAAACCGAAAAAAGAGAAGGTAAAACCAATCAAACAAAGTGAAGCAGGGAGACCAGGCTCGGATGTCACAAAGGAAAAAAAGAAGGAAAATAGATTTTCCATTCCCGGTCAGGATGATCATCGTCTGGAAGAACAGGCGAAAAAGGATGGACTCCCTGTTTTGGATAATAAGAAAGTGGTACAGATTGAGGGAGATTTTGGGCAGACGGTGGATGTATCTGCACTGTCTTATGATGAAGTGATGATGGTGGGGGCATCCAGATCAAAGAAACCCTATTTGATTCGCGTGGGCAGCCAAACAAAGACATTACTTCCTATGAATGGAAATGAATGTAAGATTGGAAGAGATTCCGTATATGCAGATTACAGCATCCCGGATGTGGATTCCATTAGCCGGAGACATGCCGTGATCAGACGACGTGGAAATGAGTATTTTATCATTGATACAAATTCAAAACACCATGTATATGTGAATGGTCAGATGATTCAGGTGAATCAGGAAATTTGTCTGCATTCCGGTACAAAGATTCGTCTTGCCAATGTGGAGTTTGAATTTTTGCTGGAAGAGTAGGAAAAACAAGTGAAGAAAGGTTCGTACATATGGAATTTATGATTTCAGCAGCAACAGATATAGGAATCCGAAAGGATGTAAATCAGGATAGCTTAACCGTACAGACCATCCGAACCGCTCAGGGGAAAATGGTATTTGCATTGCTTTGTGATGGAATGGGGGGACTTTCCAGTGGAGAGCTGGCAAGTGCTACGGTGGTACGGGCATTTCGGGAATGGGTGACAACCAGCCTTCCAGATTTATCCAGATATCCCATAGAGGAGACAGTCATTCAGAAACAATGGACGGATTTGGTACAGGATCAGAGCAGTCAGTTGATGAAATATGGACAGGCACAGGGAGTTCGATTGGGTACGACTGTTGTGGCATTGCTTCTAACTGGTGAGAAGTATTTTATTTTGAATATAGGAGATTCCAGAGTATATGAACTGACAAATGTGATCACCCAGTTGACGACAGATCAGACTTTGACGGAGAGAGAAGTAAAGGCCGGACGGATGACAGCAGAGGAAGCAGCAGTCAGTCCCCATCGAAATGTATTGTTACAAAGTTGTGGAACTACCAGAAATCCTGTGCCGGAGTTTCTTTCCGGCAATACGAAACAGAATGCAGTGTATATGCTTTGCAGTGATGGATTCCGGCATGTGATTTCCAGTGAAGAGATCTATGAGAAGCTTCAGCCCAATGTATTACGGGATTATGCCACCATGGACATGAATGGGAAACAATTAATAGAATTGAATAAACAGCGAATGGAAGCGGATAATATTTCTGTGATTGTGATACGGACATACTAGGGAGGATACATATGCTGGAAATTGGATCGTTGCTGGAAGGACGATACAGGATTCTGAGAGAAGTAGGACATGGCGGTATGAGTACCGTGTATCTGGCGGTGGTAGAGAATGCCAACAGACACTGGGCAGTCAAAGAAATCCGAAGAGATGGCGGACAGAATTCGGATGTAAAACGCCAGAACCTGATTGCAGAAAAACAGATTCTGGTCAATCTGGAGCATAAATATTTACCCGGTATTGCAGAAGTGATTGAAAAAGAAGACAATTTTTATTTGGTCATGGACTATATTCAGGGGGTTACATTAGAGAAAAAAATGGAAGAACAACTGGAACGTTCTTCTGATTCAAAAGATGATCGAAATAGTGCGTTGCCACAGAAGGATGTGATCAAATGGGCGATACAGCTGTGTGAAGTGTTGATGTATCTGCATTCACGTCCGAAACCTATTATATATCGAGACATGAAGCCAAGCAATATTATGCTGAAGCCAGATGGGGATATTTCATTGATTGATTTTGGTGCGGCCAGAGAGTACAAAAACAAAGAAGGAGTGGAGAGTAAGGATACCATTTCCATTGGTACCATTGGGTATGCAGCACCGGAACAGTATGGAGATTCCAAGAGACAGACAGATGCAAGAACGGATATATATAATCTTGGCGCAACGTTATATCATCTGGTGACAGGTATATTTCCATTGAATGCACCGGGAAATACATTGGCCATACGGGAAGTGAATCCTCTTCTTTCTCATGGGTTAGAGAAAGTTATTTTAAAGTGTACAAATAAGTCCCCTGAGGATCGATATCAGTCAGCGGCAGAATTGCTGTATGACTTGGAGTATGGTGTTGCAGAGGAGGATGAACATCTTCACCGGAAGCAGGTGCGAAAAATCGGTGCGTTTGTGGCAAGTAGTGCATTGACGATACTATTTGCAGGAACTGCTTTATGGGGATATTTATCTGCGGAAGGAAAGCGGAATGAAAATTATGATTATATTTTGACCAATGCAGACTCCGTAGAAGCATATTATGATGCCATACTGACTGATCCTACCAGAACAGAGGCATATCTGGGTTCCACCGATTCGGAAGGACTGGTGCAGTATTTGATTTCAGATGGTGTGCTGACATCAGAAGAAAGCACCAGGTTGCTGAAATTGAAAGCAGGATTGGATAAGACCAATGCAAGAGGATATACAAACAGTGTAATGGTATTGGATTCTCTGCTGTCCAGTAATCCAAAAGGGTTTGCGGATGTATGCAACGAAATAGGAGAGGCATATCTGTTTTATTACGATATTGGAGTAGAGAAAGATAAATACAATGCGGCATCTTCCTGGTTTCAGTATGCAAGAGAGGAGTATCCGGTTGCGGGAATGTACTGTGATATTTCGGATTGTCTGCAAAATATTTCCAAATATGCCAAGTCAGAGCAGTATGCAAAGCTGTCCGAAGAGTATGAAAATTTGTGGCAGCAGGTCACATCACTGAAAGAAAAGGTAGAAGAATATGATGATGATTTGAAATTGAGAGTATGGAATGAAATTGTGAATATGATTCAAAATAATGCCGGAGAGTTCTGTGAAGTGACTTCTCCTGATGAAATCATCGAAATGTTGGATCAGATTTCAGATGACAGCAGTCTGGTGAAAAATACTTTTTTGCAAAACAGTATTCAGGACTTGCAGAATAATGTGGCAGTTACCAGAACCAAAATAGAGTCGGCTCGTTAAATGAACTTACATAGGTAAAGGAGAAAGAGAATGACATATGATGTATTTCGAATGATATTCATGATTTCCGCCATTGCCGCAGGCGCATTTTTCGGTATATCAATTCTCCTGTTTTTTGTACTGAGGATTCCAGAGGTCATCAGTTATCTGACAGGAAAAACCAGGCAAAAAGGAATTGAGGAAATTATCAAGAGCGGAAAAAGTAACGCAGCTGTAAAGCGGCAGGAGAAGGAAGAGAACAGTGTGTCGGTTCCTTCACAAAATAACGGTACAAAACAAAATGCTTTACAAATAGATGATTTGTCCAAACAGGGGGCAGATACAGTCGAATTACCCACTGCGGAATTGCAGCCGGGAATCAGCAATATGCATGGGGATGCGAAGGTATTCGCAATTGAATATGAGATTACATATATCCACACAGAGGAACAAATATAACAAGACGTAGGAGGTAACAAAAATGCACAACAGACATGAGTTTCTGAAGCGGGCACTGTCGCTTTGTTTGGTTGTCTTAATGATAGTGACACTGATTCCAAACCAACGTATGGTATTTGCGGCAGAAAACACAAAAACATTTCAGGTTGTGATCCAGACACAGGATGGAGTCGGGATTGCAAACGCTGAAGTCACGATTGCACAATCCCATGTACAGACAGATGAGAGGGGAGTCGCTGAGATTCAGGTCAGTGGCAGTTCTTTCACGTATGCGATACAGGCAAAGGGATTTGCATCTAAGAGTGGAACAGTGAAGACATCTGGAAAGTCTTCTGTGACAGTGAAGCTAGAGGCACTGCAACCTCGCTTCATTCAGGGAAAAGTGATAGCAGAATCCCAGGGACTGGAGGGTGTGGAAGTGACGGCTATGAGCACCGTATCTGACGAGATCAACGGTACAGATACCGTAATGACAGATGCAGACGGCAGCTTCCGGTTAACAGTTTATGAGATGGGAACCTATCAGGTGAAAGCCAGAAAAGAAGGTTTTCTGATTGGTACTGCGTCTGTTTTGGTACAGGAAGAAGAGGCAGAAACGGAAGCAGAGACGGTTCAGGAGGATGATTCTTTCGAAACATCAGAAGAAGTGGATGAGACGGAAGAGGAAGTGCAGAAAGGCACAGATTGTTATGATGCAGGAGAGATTGTACTTCAGCCTGATCATACCCGATTTGTGTTTGACCAGCCTACAGCAGAAGTGATCTATTCTGCGGATCAGGCTCCCACTGTTACAGGTGTACAGTTGTCTACCAGTCCGGAGTTACAGAATGGTGTTCTGGAATATGCATCTTCTGATACAGATGTGCTGGCGGTCAATGAGGATGGAACCATTCTCACAAAAAAGCCGGGAACTGCTGACATTACGGTCATCAGAAAGGAAGACGAAACCTATCTGGAAAAAACAGCAGCGTATACGGTTGTTGTGAGAAAGATGAGCCAGAAACCTTTGACATGGAAAAAAACGGAGAATGTGACATTGTTCTGCAATCAGCAGTATACCAACACTGCTTCGGGTGGAACCACGAAATCGAAGATCACATATACCTCTTCTGATGAAAGTGTGGCTGTTGTAAGCAGCAAAGGTGTTGTCACAGGGAAAAAAGCTGGAACAGTCACCATTACCGCAACCAGAAAAGGAGACGATTTGTATGAAGATGCAGTTGCTGTCTATCAGATTACATATCAGAAATTAGAAGATGCATGGATGTTTGCCCAGAGCAGTCCGAAAGATTTGGTGGTAGAACCGGATCAGGAACTGCCCACATTACAAAACCCTGTCACAGGTGAAAATCTGGGAGAAATTACATACACAGTGGAAAATTTGCAGGTGTTTGCAGACGAGGATGGTGAGCAGATTCCGGCAGAAGAGGCAAACATTGCTACAGTAGATGCAAACGGAACAGTGACAGCCACGGGAACTGCATACGGTAAGGTGAGAATCACCGCAAGCAGAGACCCGGAACAATATGAGAAGGATGCAGTGAGTTATGATCTAACAGTGCGAAGCAGGGAAAGCAGACAAATTTTCTTTGAAACTTCTGAACCGGGTGAGATCGTATATGGAGAAACCTTCCAGAATCCGGTAGATGGACAGGGGGTATATACCTATCGTTCCAGCGATGAGACAATCGCAAAAGCTGAGGCAGATGGCACACTGGATATCCAGCAGGCAGGCACTGTCACCATTACAGCAACGGCAGAAGATGGAACAGAAATTTCCTATGATTTGACGATTGTGAAAGCAGTCAGAACAGTGAGTTGGACTGCTGACAGCATTGATACCATGATATATGCCGGAGAATATGCTGTGGCTGAAGGAGAACAGGCACATACTTATGTGATACAGGAAACAGGAGATGATGTAGCTTCTGCTGCCAACATTCAAATTTCTTCCAGTGATGCATCTGTTTTAAAGATTGTGAATGGGCAGATACAGGCAGTGGGAGTTGGAACAGTGACTCTGACCATAGCGGTTCCAGAAGATACACGTTATGAGGCGAGCCAGCTGTCCTGTGAAGTAACTGTGATGAAAGCAACACCGGAACTCATCTGGAAAAAAGGTGCAGAAGTCACAGAAACATACAAAGCAGGTTTTCATTATGTGAATCCGGCAGATCGAACCATTCCATCTGTAAAAGGGGAAGAACTGACGCTGGAATATCACATTGTCAGTGGAGAGGATGTAATTTCTGGTTTCGATGAAACAGATGGCAGCTTTGATGTTGAAAAAGCGGGGACAGTTGTAATCAAAGCAATTTACAGTGCATCCCAGTTTTGTGAATCGGTAGAAAGCACCTATAGTCTGCATATTGAAAAGGCAGTTCAGGAGATCGGCTTCAAACAGGAGCAGTACAAATTTACAGCAGGAGCAGAAACAGCAAAACTGTCTGACCGAATCAAGGATGGTTTGGGTGAAGCATCCATTCAATATTCTTTTGACAACAAGGATGTCATTGAGAAAATTGAGGAAGATGGAACCATTCATTTTACAGGATATCCGGGAGAAGTTGTCATCACTGCGGTAAAGCCAGAGGATGACCGTTATTGTCAGGCAAGTGACACATGTACCATTACAGTTGGATATTCTACAGATACAAAGGAACATTATACCTTAGAAGGCGATCAGAAAAATGGTAAGAGTAAATGGTATACAGGCGCTGCCTCGGTAAAGGCTGCAAAGGGCTATCAGGTGGCAGAACAGTTTGAAGGTGTCAATACCACCTGGAGTGATTGTATAGAAAATATCGTAACAGAAGACAGTAATCCTGCAGAAATCACATTCTATGTGCGCAAAGAAAGCAATCCTGCATCTGTACAGCAGGTGACCAAAGAGATTTATCTGGATCAGACAACTCCACAGGCTGAATTGCAGATGGAAGAGAGTACCATATGGGAAAAGGCATTCCGGATCATTTCTTTTGGCAAACTGGGAAAAGATACAGTGACAGTAGATCTGGTAGAGGTATCAGATGGAGAGGAAACATTGGCGTCCGGCGTGGCATCGAAGGAATATTTTATCGGCACACCAATTGACGATGATACACTTTACACCAGGTTACTGAATAAACAGGATGATCAGGAAATAGGGGAACTGGTAGAGGATTATATTGCACATCAGGGTGGATGGCAGACATGGACCGGAGCCTTGGAGTTTGAAAAAGATACGGAATTTGTGGTATACGCAAAAGTAACCGATGTGGCGGGAAATGCATTGTACACCAGCACAAATGGTGTGATTTTTGAGTCCAGTTCTCCAGTCGTTACGGTCAGTATCATCCCAGAGGAGAAAACAGAGGATGATTTTTATAATACGGATGTTCATTTGAAAATCTTCGCGGATGATACAAAGAATGAAAAAGGCAGTAAAACCGTATCCTCTGGTATTCAATCCGTTACCTATACGGTGTACTACGAAGATCAGGAAAAACAGGACAATGGAAGTATCATTTCCGATGGTGAAACAACGGAATTATGGTATGAAACCGATGAACGTCCACAGACTGTCATATGGGAAAGCAATGACAGTGAGGAATATCCTTATATTACAGTAGAGACGCAGAATGATTTCACAAAAGGGATCAGAGTAGAAGTGACCGTTACGGATTATGCAGGAAATGTAGGCACAGGTGAAATAGAATTTAATATGGATACTGTCAAACCTGCAATTCAGGTGGATTGGCAGGGAGATGCCAGGATTGTGGCAGATTCCGTGGAGTATTATGCCGGAACATCAGAACGTATCGCTCAAATCAGTATTACAGAACGTTCTTTTGATCCGGATACTGCAACAAAGTCTATAGGTGTGATTCGAAATGGGGAAGAACTTTCCACAGAAGAAATACAGAACTTATTCGTGAAGAATGAGGAGGAATCCATATGGACAGAATCCGGGGTATCTCATCAGGACAGCACTGTGCATGATGCAAAGATGCGTTTTACAGAAACCGGAACCTATCAGCTGTATGTAAAAGATTATGCAGATAAAGCAGGAAATTCGGCGGAAGTGAAAACAGAGGATGGCAATCAGTACCAATCAGCTCTGTTTGTGGTAGATGCCACAGATCCTACGGTAAGCAAACTGGCAGTATCAGAAGATACAGCAGAGGATGCAAAGCCACTGGCAAAGTGCAGCGAAAGCGGACTGGATATTTACAGAGGGGATGTAGTTGTTGGGATTCAGGCAGAGGAGCCATATCCAGAGTATGCAGCCGGAATCAAACAGGTGGAGTACTGGGTGACCAGTGAAGATGTGGAGACACAGAGAGCAGTATTGTATGCGTTTGAGGAACAAACACCTACTTATGATCAGTTACGCAAGAGCTGGAGTGGCCAGATCACAGTGGATGCAGCAGCCAATAACAGCTGTGATGTGAAGGTATATGTGAAGGTGACCGACAATGCTGGTAATACATTTACAGCAGAGCCATTGAAACTGGATATCGACAATACAGATCCGAAGATCCAGATCGCATATGACAACAATGATGGAAACCGTGAGGAAAATGGCAGAGGCTATTTTGGAGCAGACAGAACCGCAACCATTACTGTGACAGAGAGAAGTGCCCATTTCAATGCACCGGGTGTGTATGACGTGACAGAAGGGATGAAAGATGCGGTAGAAGGAAACGGTATCCTGCTTACTGCGGTAGACAGTCAGGGAGATCATGTGGCACTGGATTTGACAGCAATGACAGAAAATGGAAACTGGACACAAGGCAAAGGGGAAAACGTCAATGAGGATACCCATACGTTGGCGATTCATTACCGTACAGATGCCAACTATACATTTGAAATTGCAGTGACCGATCAGGCAGGAAGAAAGACAAGCGGAAGTGCAGAAAAAGAAGATGCAGGTCGTGTGGATACGACAGGCAGTACCACACCATACATATTTACGGTAGATCAGACCGCACCACTATCCCATGTGAAGGTAGATGTAAATGAAAAGAGTTTCTGGACAGAACTGGTAGATACCATTACCTTTGGCTTGTGGAAGAAGGAACCGGTAGAGGTAACGGGAGCGGCAGGGGATGCCACAAGTCCGGTGACCATTGAATACTTTACCACAACAGGTATGGAAAGCTTTGACCGACTCACCAGGGAAGAAAAACTTGTAGTATTGTCTCAGGATGAAGAAAGCAGCTATGGTTATCACTGGATTACAGTGAATCAGGTATTTATGGATGCAGAAGCAGTCAATCTGATCAATTTGTTTACAAGTCAGGATAACCAGCAGTTTGTCACGTATTTAAAGGCAACGGATTATGCAGGACAGGTAAGTTTTGCAAGTACAGATGGTGTACTGGCAGATCAAAAGGCACCCCAGGTGACGACACTGGCGGTTTCTCAGGATACAGCAGCTTCAGCAAAGCCGCTGGCAAAATGTGAAGAAAGCGGCTTAGATATTTACAGAGGGAATGTGGTGGTTGATATTCAGGTGGATGAGCCGAATGCAACCTATGCAGCCGGAATCAGGCAGGTGGAATACTGGGTCACCAGTGAAGATGTGGAGACACAGAGAGCAGTATTGTATGATTTCAATTACCAGAATACAGAATCCGGAAGAAAGTTGACGATTACAGACAGCAATGCAGCAGAACCTATCGTGCTGGAAGGAAATGTGCCTGTTTACGAGCAGCTGCGCAAGAACTGGAACGGACAGATTACCGTGGATGCAGCAGCCAATAACAGCTGTGATGTAAAGGTATATGTGAAGGTGACAGACAATGCAGGAAATGAAGATACGTCAGAACCGCTGAAACTGGATATCGACTATACCAATCCGGAAATTCAGATTACGTATGACAATAATGAAGCCAATCAAAAAGATGCTGGCAGAGGCTACTTCGGGGAAGACAGAACGGCAACCATTATCGTCACAGAGAGAAGTGCCCATTTCAATGCACCAGGTGTATATGATGTGACGGAGGGGATGGGAAATGCAGTAGATGGAAACAGTATTCTGCTTACCGCAGTAGACGGGCAGGGAAATCATGTGGTCATTGATGTGGAAGAAATGACAGAAGACTGGATAACAGAAACAGCAGAGGATTCTAACGAGGATACCCATACACTGACCATTCATTACAATGCAGATGCCAATTATACATTTGGAATGGCTGTGACCGATCAGGCAGGGCGAATGACTATCGGAAGCGCAGAAAAGGAAGACAGTGGACGTGTCAATACTACCAATAGTACCACACCGTATGTATTTACAGTGGATCATACGGCACCGCTCTCTCTCGTCAAAGTGGATGTGAATGAAAAGAGTTTCTGGACAGGGTTGGTAGAGACCATTACCTTTGGTTTGTGGAAGAAGGAGCCGGTGGAAGTGATGGGAACAGCAGGAGATGTCACAAGTCCGGTCACCATTGAATATTTCACCACGACAGGTATCGAAGCATTTGACAGGTTATCCAAAGAGGAGAAGCTTGCAGTGCTGACTCAGGAAAAAGAAAGTGGGTATGGTTATCAATGGACAGGTATGGATCAGATATTTACCGATGCAGAAGCAGTCAATCTGATTGATCTGTTCAGCAGTGAAGAGAATCAGCAGTTTGTCACGTATTTAAAGGCAACGGATTATGCAGGACAGGTAAGTTTTGCAAGTACAGATGGTGTATTGGCAGATAACAGGGCACCACAGGTGACGACACTGGCAGTTTCTAAAGACACAGCAGATGCGGCAAAACCACTGGCAAAGTGCAGAGTAAGTGAACTGGACATCTACAGAGGTGATGTAGTGGTAGATATTCAGGTAGATGAGCCCAATGCAACTTATGCAGCCGGAATCAGACAGATCGAATACTGGGTGACCAGCGAAGGAGTGGAGACCCAGAGAGAGACATTGTATGATTTTGCTTATCAGAGTGGCACAGATGGAAGCGTATTGACGATTACCGATATCAATCAGAATGGCAAAAAGCCGGTTGTTTATGAAGGAAATGTACCAACTTACAGTCAGCTGCGTAAGCGTTGGAGTGGACAGATTACAGTAGATGCGGAGAAAAATAACAGCTGTGATGTGAAAGTATATGTGAAGGTAACCGATAATGCTGGCAATACATTTACGGCAGAACCGTTGAAACTGGATATTGACCATACAGATCCTTCCATCCAGATTTCTTATGACAACAATGAAGCACATCGTGTAGCGGATGGCAGAGGATATTTTGGCCAAGTAAGAAGGGGAACCATCACTGTGACAGAGAGAAGTGCCCATTTCAATGCACCGGGTGTATATGATGTGACAGAAGGCATGGGAAATACGGTAGATGGAAATAGCATTTTCCTGACTGCGGTAGATAGCCGTGGCGTACACGTACCGCTGGATGTGAAAGGAATGATTGGAAACTGGGTAACAGAAAAGGCAGAAGACTCTAATGAGGATACCCATACCATTTCTATTCGTTACAGTACAGATGCAAACTATACATTCGGGCTTACAGTAACTGATCAGGCGGGACGAAAGACAACCGGGAATGCAGAGAAAGAGGATACAAAACGTGTAGATACAATGAATAGTACCACACCGTATGTATTTACTGTAGACCGGACCGCACCGGTATCCAATATCAGTGTAGAAGTCAATGAGAGACATTTCTGGACTTCTCTGGTAGAAACCATTACCTTTGGTCTGTGGAAGCAGGAACCGATTCAGGTATCAGCCACAGCAGGGGATGAGACAAGCTGTCCGGTGACACTGGCATACTTTACTACGACAGGAACAGAAGCGTTTGATACGCTGTCCAACACAGAGAAGATTGCAGCTCTGGATCGTCTGGGCACAGCGGGTTCTCCTTATCAGTATAGCTGGAGAAGTGTAGAAAAAACATTCTACAACTACGATGCGGAACAGACAAGAGAGTTTGTCAATCTGTTTAGCAGCAACATGAACAATCAGCTGGTTGTTTATTTGAGAGCTACAGATTATGCAGGAAATGTATGGTATAGCAGTACCAATGGATTTATTTCAGAGGCAGAAAAGCCTGTGATTACACTGACTGCTTCAAGACCGTCAGATTATATTTACAATGAAAATGACAGTGTGGAAGTCAATGTGAATGTCATCGATCCGGTTGTCAATGGCACGTATTCCGGTATCAAGGAAATCAGTTATGTGGTGAGAAATCTGAATGCAGTAACCCATGATAAAGATGTACTGTATGAATTTACCATTCAGAATCCGGAAGACAGACATCCCACCAGAGACGAGTTGTTGCAGAGTTGGAATCGTTCTATTGTGGTAAATAAGGAACAGAACAACAGCAACGAAGTAGAGGTGGAAGTAACAGCTACAGATAATGCGGGAAATACACAGAGTGAGCGGATTCAGTTAAAGATTGATATTACGAAACCGGATATTCAGGTGTCCTATCAAAACAATGCCGGAGATACTACATTCGGTAAGGCATATTTTAAAGAAGACAGAGTGGCAACTGTGACCATCACAGAGCGTAACTTCGATCCTTCTAAGGTGAAATTTGAAATTGCCAATACGAATGGTGTGATGCCGTCTATTTCCGGATGGAGTACAGTAGAAGGCGGTGGCAATAAAGACAATACTTTGCATATTGCAACCGTGACATATGGAGCAGATGGTGATTACACATTTGATGTGTCCTGTCAGGACGAGGCAAACAATGCCAATACAGATGTAGAGTATGGTGGCTCTTTGGCACCAAAGGAATTTACCATAGATAAGACTGCACCAGTCATTCATGTGGATTACGACAATACTTCCGCAAAAAATGGCAACTATTACAATGCAGTTCGTACAGCAACGATTTCTATTACAGAACATAATTTTGAGACCAGCAGAATCGTCGTGAATATGACTGCAACAGATGATGGTCGAACCATTGCGGCTCCTTCTGTCAGTGGCTGGAGCAGAAATGGAGATGTGAACACTGCAACGGTAACCTATGCCGCGGATGGTTTGTATACATTTGACATTGACTATCAGGATATGGCAGGAAACCCGGCACAGGATATGGCAGAAGAAGTGTTCTATGTAGACCAGACCAAACCGGTGGTAACTGTGACAAACATTGTAGACCAGTCTGCCAATGCAGAAAAGGGAAATATTGGTTTTGTAATTACTGCTACAGATACAAACTTTGATGTATTCCAGCCAGTATTGACTGCAATCGTGCAGGAGGATGGAAAGTTTGTCAGAAAAACATTGGATGTAGGAACATTCACGGATATTAACAATGGAAGCGTATTTACGGTTGAAAATCTCAGCACAGATGGAATTTACTATTTGTCTTGTACAGTAGTGGACAAAGCCGGAAATGCATATGATGAAATCGTATTGTATGATTCAGATGGAAAAGAATATACAAAACCATTGTCAGAGGAAGATCCGATGGTGAAATTCTCTATTGTACGAAACGGCTCTGCATACGAGTTGGGAACAGAAACAGAAGATCTGGTGAACCAGTATTATGTGCAGGATGTATATGAAGATCTGATTATCATGGAAACCAATACAGATCCAATTGACCAGTATGAAATCACATTGAATGGAAAAGTATTGAATCCGGGAATCGACTATTCTGTCGTACAGCAGGGTGGTGATGTGGATTGGAACCATAATACATACACCATATCCAGAAGCCTCTTTGCAGAGGAAGGAGAATATCAGGTCGTATTGTTTACAAAGGATAAGGCAGGCACAGATGCCTTTACTGATGTGGAAGGCGCAAAGATTGCTTTCGTGGTCGATCAAAAGGCTCCGGAAGTGGTGGTAACCGGTCTGGAAGACAATGGAAGATACCAGGTAGAGAAACAGACGGTATCGGTTGTTCCGGTAGATGATGGTGGTGCATTGCAGTCTATTCTGGTTCAGACAGTGGACGAGGATGGAAAAGCCCTTCAGGAATTGTTACAGTTGTCTGGTGAGGAACTGGAAGAAACCTTGGAAAGTCAAGATGGAAAGTTGCAGTTTGATGTAGCGTCTGGCTTGTATCAGAACGTTCAGATTATCTGTAATGACCGTGCCATTGATGAAAATGGAAAAACCAATGAGTATAATCGTACCATCAAGAATGTATCCATTTCTTCCAATATGCTGATGATCTTCTGGGCAAACAAGCCTGCCAGATATGGAACAGCAGCAGGTGGCAGTGCAGCAGCGATTGCAATTGCATTGCTGGCAATTTTGAAGAAAAAGAAAGTAGCAGGTTGATCAGTTTTGATAAGAGACAGAAGAAAACTGTTTTTCGCTAAGTAGATTCTGTCAAAAGTCATATGCTCTCTTTTGGTCGTGTCATAGCACGTACCAAAAGGGAGCATATGGAATATTAGAGGGAGACTTCGCAGGAAAAGAACTTATCATGAGACACTGGAAAACAAACATTTGACAAATGACAGAGAGATTCAATTGGGGAGGAAGATTATGGGCAGAGCAACACAAGTGACGACGATGAAGCAGGATATCGTAAAGGCAGATTTTGTAGATGCAGTGGTAAATGCTGCCAATCGAACCTTGTTGGGGGGAGGATGTGTAGATGGTGCCATACATAAAGCGGCTGGATGTTCTCTCTTTTGGGCATGTTTGAAGCTGCATGGTTGTGCAGTGGGAAGTGCCAAAATCACAAAAGCATATGGATTGCCCTGCAAATATATCATTCACACAGTCGGTCCCAGATGGCATGGGGGAAAGAAAGGGGAGGCAGAAGCACTGTATCATTGCTACTACAATTCTTTGATTCTGGCACATGAATATGGGATTCGTACCATTGCCTTTCCCTCTATTTCAACCGGGATTTTCTCGTATCCATTGGAACAGGCGGCAGACGTTGCCGTAACAGCAGTATATAACTATGTGAAACAAAACCCGGAGCATTTTGACCGGATTATATGGGTGTTTTTGGAAGAAGAGATAGAGCAGGCATACCAGAGGAAGATAAGGGAGTTGTTTGGGTGAGAAAACCAGAAAAAATGTTAGGAGGATAAAGGAATGAAGTTAAAACAGGTGTTGTTGAATATTTTACTGGGAACCATACTACTGATGGTTGGTTGTAATTCTGCGGAGCAAAAATCAGAGTCGGAAGCGGATACGTCAGAAAGCGTGAAAGAGAGTGTTGTTGTGGAAACGGAGATAGAATCCACAGAATGGGAATCCGAGACAGAAGAGTCTATCAAAACAGTGGAGATACAGTGCTACGTGATAGATGTTGATGATGAGCATTCATTAACAGAAGTAAAGGTAACTGCGGTTGATGGTGACGAAAAAGAATATGAGGTCAAAACAGATGAGGGCGGATGGTTTGAATTGCTTTTACCAGAAGGGACTTATACACTGACCTTTGAAAAAGAAAATTATGAGAGAGAAGAGTTGTACGATATTGTAGTGGAATCCGGGAAAGATGTTGATATACCGGATAGGATCAAACTGAAATC
>JAFTGN010000017.1 GCA_017457865.1 Lachnospiraceae bacterium
ATTCGATTACACCGGACAATTTGTGATCATCAGCCATGCAGGAACCTATGCACAGCAGTACTGTATGCAGATGGGTGTGTTGTGGGCACAGGGAGCAGGGCTGTCAGAAGACGGCAGTGTGCCGGAAGGTACGTTGCTGCAAGCGCAGCCGTAAAGGACAGTTGCCGGAAAGCAGACCCAGTGAAATAGAAATCATAGAAAAAGCTGTTGCAAACCTTACTTCGTTGTGAGAAAATGTTTGCAGCAGTTTTTTTGTATGGAGAGGAGTGAATGTATGAAGATACCTGAGAAGGTACAGTTGGTGATAGAGACGCTGGAGCAGGCCGGGTTTGAGGCGTATGCGGTGGGCGGCTGTGTGAGAGATACCCTGCTTGGCAGGGAGCCGGGTGACTGGGATATTACCACTTCGGCAGATCCTATGCAGATCAAAGCATTGTTTCCCCGGACAGTGGACACGGGCATCAAGCATGGTACGGTGACGGTGATGCTTGGAAAGGAAGGTTTTGAGGTGACCACCTACCGGATTGACGGCAGTTACTCTGATGGCAGACATCCCGATCAGGTGGTTTTTACCAGTCAGTTGAAAGAAGATTTGCGCAGAAGGGATTTTACCATCAATTCCATGGCGTATAATCCCAAGACAGGTATTGTAGATTTGTTTGGAGGACAGGCAGATTTACAGGCAAGGGTGATCCGCTGTGTAGGGGAGGCAAAAGAGCGGTTTTCAGAAGATGCCCTCCGCATGTTACGGGCAGTGCGGTTTTCTGCCCAGCTGGATTTTGGCATCGAGGAGGAAACGGGAAAAGCCATTGTAGAGTTGGGTGGCAATCTGGAAAAGATCAGTAAGGAGCGGATTCGGACAGAGATGGTGAAACTGCTTGTCAGCCCCCACCCGGAGCGGATCCGCACTGCATGGGAACTGGGCATCACGGCAGTCATCTTACCGGAATTTGACGTGATGATGCAACAGGAACAGCACACCAAATACCATCGGTATGGGGTGGGGGAACATACCATTCAGGTGATGCTCCACACACCACCGGAAAAGGTGCTGCGTCTGGCGGCATTGTTTCATGATGTGGGAAAACCGGTTGCCCATACCACGAATGAAGAAGGGATCGATTCTTTTAAGGGACATGCCCCAATCAGTGCCAAAATGGCACGAAAACGGATGGTGGATTGGAAGTTTGACAATGACACCATTGATCAGGTGGTTTTGCTGGTACAGTATCATGATGTGCGGATAGAGCCAGTGAAGAATCATGTCCGCAGACTGCTGTCAAAGATTGGGGTAGAAGCATTTCCACTTTTGATGACGTTACAGAGGGCAGATGCAGAGGGTAAGGCAGAAGCCTTTTTGCAGGGAAGTCTGGAACGGATTGCCCAGGTGGAACAGCTGGCAGCGGAGATACTGGCAGACCAGGAATGTTTTTCTCTGAAACAGCTGGCAGTGGATGGCAAGGTTTTAAAAGAGGCTGGGATGAAGCCGGGCAAAGCGATGGGGGAATTGCTGCATCAGATGCTGGATTATGTCATGGAGCACCCGGAGTGCAATGACAAAGAACAGTTATTGACCCTCTTTGCCGGAGCAATCAATCAGGGATAGTTAGAACAGATCAGGAGTCCGGGCAAAGGCAGTGGCAAGAGTGAAGTGTATGGTTTGAAGGATAGATCATCAGCGAAAAGGAAGAACAGAATGAAGTGGTGGAAGCATTTACAAACAATCAATCATCATCGGAAACTGGTGCGGCAGCATTGTTTTAAAGTGGGATTGTACCGGCAGGGACTGATGCATGATCTGTCCAAATATGCGCCGGTAGAGTTTCTGGTAGGGGCAAAGTATTTTCAGGGAGACAAAAGTCCCAATGATGCGGAGCGAAAGGACAAAGGTTACAGCAGTGCATGGCTCCATCATAAGGGTCGCAACAAACATCATTTTGAATATTGGATCGATTATTCGGCAACGCCTCCGCATGAGATCTGCGGTATGAAAATGCCGGAAAAATATGTAGTGGAAATGTTCTGTGACCGTGTGGCAGCATGCAAGACCTATCACAAAGGACACTATACGGAAGCAGATGCGTATGAATATTATGCCAAGGCAAAGGGACATTACGTGATGCATTCGGAGACAGAGGCACTGTTAGAGAAGTTGCTGCTCATGTTAAAAGAGCAGGGGGAAGATGCCACTTTTGCTTACATTCGCACAGAAGTGCTGGGAAAGAAAAAGAAACGAGGGAAAAACATATGAAACTGTTAGAGGAACGTATTCGCAAAGATGGTGTGATCAAAGAAGGCGGCGTAGTCAAGGTAGACAATTTTCTCAATCACCAGATGGACATCCGCCTGTTCAATGAGATGGGAAAGGAATGGAAGCGGTTGTTTGTAGACAAGCCCATCAACAAAATTTTGACCATTGAGGCTTCCGGCATCGGCATTGCGGCAATCGCCGCCCAGTATTTTGATGTGCCGGTGGTATTTGCCAAGAAGACCCAGAGTATCAATCTGGACGGAGAAGTATACAGCACAAAGATACAGTCCTTTACCCACGGCAGGGTGTATGATGTGATTGTTTCCAAAAAATATATTTCAGCAGAGGATCATATTTTGATTATTGATGATTTTCTGGCAAATGGCTGTGCGCTGCTTGGTCTGATTGACCTGGTAGAAGCGGCAGGTGCTACAGTAGAGGGCATCGGCATTGCCATTGAAAAGGGATTTCAGCCGGGAGGAGGTCTGATTCGGGAAAAGGGGTATCATCTGGAATCTTTGGCGATTATTGACAGAATTCAGAAAGAGACCAATGAATTGATCTTTCGACAGAATTGTACGAAATAAATATAAAATTCACACAAAACAAAGAATACTATGGAAAAATTTATTGAAAAAATGCAAAAAACCTCTTGATTTTTCTGGATAATACTGCTATAATAAAACCATCAAATCAAACATTCTTGTATAACATATACAAGAACGACAGGGCCGGATTGCAGAGAAAGAGAAAGCAAATCGGAACTGTTGAAAAGATGTAAGAGAGGGGTGGGTCCAATGGGTAGTGACAGGTTGGTGTTGAATGAAACCTCTTATCATGGTGCCGGTTGCATCCGTGAAATCGTGACGGAAGTGATATTTACCACGTCATCACAGATGTGGTGAAAGCGGAAGTTCATATGTGTGGATTCTCATGATATTCCTATAGTGGCAGTGATGGATCCGGATATGATGTTTTCTATACTAAGGGGATTGACCGCATTCTACCGGTATAGATACATTGACACATACCATTGAGGAATAGGTAACGGCAGCCGCCTAGGAGATTTCCGATTTGTATCTTCTCTGGAGGGCGATTGGATTTACAGAAACGTCTTTGGGAGAAGCAGTAGAGGAGACACTAGGAGGATATGGCGTTAGGACAGCATATTGTCGGCATGAGATTTTCTGACATAGGGCTTGAAATCGTATATTCGATGGCATACACATTTGGATTGTTTACGATGCACCTTATGGAGTTGCAAATGTAATCCTCCTTCCGATCGTGATGGAGAGTAAGACGGATGCAGCCGGCGAAACATACAAAGATATTACAAGGCAATGGGCGTACAGGGAGCAGAAGATAGAGAATAGGACGGTATCAGATACCGGAACGTAGCACAAGCGTAGAAGAGATTGCTGCACTGTATCGTGCATTGATGTAAGATAGATGAAAGAGAAATGAAAAACATTCACGTAACAAGCAACACAAACTGCTAACACACTTTTTGTTTTGTCATATAAGTACACTCCTTTCATGTAAAAGAGCAACAAAAAACAGTCAACAGGTCGAACAGACCGGATATAGGGAAGATTCACGAGAGAAAATGTGAAATCTTCCCTATATTTTGTCATTTCTATATTTCCAATTTAGGAAAAATCGGTTATAATGGCAGTAGATTGGATGTGGTGCGCATTCGTGCCGCATTCAGTATTAACATATCAAATGGAGGTATCAAAATGTTAGTTTCTGCAAAAGAAATGTTAGACAAGGCAAGAGAGGGTCATTATGCAGTGGGCCAGTTCAACATTAACAATCTGGAGTGGACAAAGTCTATTCTGCTGACTGCTCAGGAGTTACAGTCTCCGGTTATCTTAGGCGTGTCTGAGGGTGCTGGTAAGTATATGACAGGTTTCAAGACTGTTACTGCTATGGTAGATGCTATGGTAGAGGAGCTGGGCATCACTGTTCCGGTTGCACTGCATTTAGATCACGGTACTTATGAAGGATGCTATAAGTGTATCGAGGCTGGTTTCTCTTCCATCATGTTTGATGGTTCCCACTATCCGATCGATGAGAACATTGCAAAGACCAAGGAACTGGTACAGGTTTGTGCAGAGAAGGGTCTGTCCTTAGAGGCTGAGGTTGGTTCTATCGGCGGTGAGGAAGATGGCGTCATCGGTAAGGGTGAGTGCGCAGATCCAAACGAGTGCAAGATGATCGCAGATCTGGGTGTGGATATGCTGGCAGCAGGTATCGGTAACATCCATGGTAAGTATCCGGAGAACTGGGAAGGCTTAAGCTTCGAGACTCTGGCTGCTGTAAAGGAGAAGGTAGGCGATATGCCTCTGGTTCTGCATGGCGGTACAGGTATTCCGGCAGATCAGATCAAGAAGGCCATCTCTTTAGGCGTTGCAAAGATTAATGTAAATACAGAGTGCCAGCTGGCATTTGCTGCAGCGACCCGTGAGTATGTAGAGGCTGGTAAGGATTTACAGGGCAAGGGCTTTGACCCACGTAAGCTTCTGGCTCCAGGTGCAGAGGCGATCAAGGCTACTGTAAAGGAAAAGATGGAATTATTCGGATCTATTGGTAAAGCATGAGAAACGAACAGGGATCAGAAGGAGGCAAGAGCAAAATCAGACTTGCCGTACTGATTCTCTCCTGTATGGTATTTGTGTTTGCTGCCTATCAGCTGATACAGATTGCAAGGGGTTATCACACCAGTATGAAAGAATATGATGAGATACGGGCAGCAGCCAGAGAGACTGCTGCTCCGGTCTCGGAGCCTATTGCGGAGGAATCTACGGAACCTGTGTCCGATCCATCGGTGGATGATGCATCAGAGACATCAGAAGCAGAATCTACAGTAGAACAAACTCTTACCGCAGACGAACTGACACAGATTCTAGAGGATGCGGAGCATGCAGAGGAAGGGAATATTCTGGAGGAAATAAAACCGGACGAGGCAGGCAGACTGATTCGGGTGGGAACCATCGATTATGGCAGCATTGATTATGGGGCCTATGAGAGTCCTGGCCAGATTTTGATTTCCGGCTCTGCACTGGATGTATTGGTGGATGCCAGATATCCTATGGATTTTGGGTATCTGCTCGGGATCAATCCGGAAGTAGTGGGATGGATTCGGGTGGAAGGTACCAATATCGACTATCCTATGGTACAGAGTACGGACAATGAAAAGTATTTGCGTATGACCATCAGTGGAGAATGGAACAATGCAGGCAGCATTTTCGTGGATTATCGTGTAGCACAGCCTTTTGTCAGTGAAAATACGATCATTCATGGACATAACCAGAGAAACAATATGATGTTTCATGAATTGGTAAACTATGCGGATGAGAATTATTTCAACGGACATCAGAGAGTTTTGATTGATACACCGGATGGTGCATGCAGTACCTATCAGGTGTTTGCGTTTTATAAGTCTCCGAAAAAAAGTGCAACATATGACTGTAGTTATGATAGCGTTGCAGAGTATCAAATGTACCTGGATTACATCGAGGAAAACAACTGGTATCACAATGGAACACAGGTGACCACAGATGATCGGATCATCACATTGTCCACCTGTTCCAACGAATGGGATGACACCCGTTATGTGATCCATGCAAAGAAAATCAGTTAAACCGTGCCTGGTGATACAAAAAGATTCAAGAGATTCCGAATTTTATTTTGTATTTGGCACGGTTTTTGTGATTTTTCATGTTTTTGAAAAATGTGCTTGCATTTTTCTTGAAAATAGAGTATCCTATATTAGGATAATTCATAAACGCAGAACAAAGGGGTTCTCATAAATGGTATGGTTTTGTTTGACATACTGTTTATGAGTGCCCCTTTGTGTTATTTATGATATTATGAAGGGTTCCGTGTGACAGGCCGGTTGACAGATTGGTATGTGACACAAATTCATGAATGAAAGGATGAAGCATATGAACAATCTAGCAGAAATTTTTGGCGCAGACGTATTTAACGGTGCAACAATGAAAGCAATGGTCGCTCCTGAAGTTTACGAGAAATTTGTACAGCTGTCAAAGGAAGGTGGCGAGATCACTCGTGAAATCGCAGACCCTATTGCAGCTGCAATGAAGGAGTGGGCGATTGGCAAGGGTGCCACACATTTCACACATGTGTTCCAGCCATATATTATCAGCATTCATGCAGAAAAACACGATTCTTTCTGTTCTCTGCCAAATGCGGAAGGTAAGGTAGAAGCAGACTTCAGCGGTAAGGATTTGATGATGGGTGAGCCGGATGCTTCTTCTTTCCCATCTGGTGGTTTGAGACAGACCAGTGCAGCAAGAGGTTATACGGTATGGGATATTACTTCTCCCGCTTATGTAAAAGAAAAAATATTGTGTATTCCGACTGTATTCTGTTCTTATACAGGTGAGGCGCTGGATACCAAGACTCCATTGCTTCGTTCTATGGATGCAGTGAATGAGCAGGGTCTGCGTCTGTTAAAGCTGTTCGGCAATACCACAGCAACCAAGGTAACTTCTTATGTAGGACCGGAGCAGGAGTTCTTCTTGGTGGATCGTAAGTTATGGGAGCAGAGACCTGACCTGGTATATGCGGGACGTACCCTGTTTGGTACACTTCCACCAAAGGGACAGGAAATGGATGATCAGTATTTCTCCTCCATTCCTACCAGAATTAAGGCATATTTGAATGATTTGAATGAACAGTTATGGAGACTGGGCATTACTGCAAAGACAGAGCATAAAGAAGTTGCGCCAGGGCAGTATGAGGTTGCACCAATCTTTTCTATTTCTACAGTTGCATTGGATAGCAACCATGTATTGATGGATGCGTTAAAGAAGACTGCTGCAAAACATGATCTGGTTTGTCTGCTTCATGAGAAGCCATATGCAGGTGTCAATGGTTCCGGTAAGCACAACAACTGGTCCATTGGTGCAGATGACGGTACTAACTTCTTTAAACCGGGCAAAGAGCCACATCAGAACAAGTTGTTCCTTCTGGTATTGGCTTGTCTGACAAAGGCAGTGGATCAAAATGCGGTATTGCTCAGAGCATCTGCTTCCAATGCAGGTAACGACCATAGATTAGGCGCAAATGAGGCACCGCCTGCAATCATTTCCATGTATCTGGGTGACCAGGTAGGAGATGTGGTAGACCAGATTTTGGAAAATGGTGTGGCAACACATAGTCTGCATACCGGTAAGCTGGATTTGGGTGTCAGCACACTGCCTGTACTGGAGAAAGATCCCACAGACCGTAACCGTACTTCTCCATTTGCATTTACCGGTAACAGATTTGAGTTTAGAATGGTTGCTTCCAGCAACAGCATCGGTGATGCAAACACAGTGTTAAACACTATGATGGCAGATGTATTCTGTGAGGCGTGTGATGCATTAGAAGGGGTAGAAAACTTCGACGCAGCAGTAGACAAATACATTTATGAGACTTTGACCGCACACCAGAGAGTCATCTTCAATGGCAATGGTTATTCCGAAGAGTGGCCATTAGAAGCTGCAAAGCGTGGTCTGCCCAACAAGAAGTCTGTAGTAGATGCACTGCCTGCTTATACATATGATGGCACAGTGAAGATGTTTGAGAAGTTCCACGTATTGACCAGATCTGAGTTAGAGGCACGTGAAAACATCTTAGAAGAGCAGTATTCCGGTATCATCAACATTGAGGCAAAGACCATGGTATACATGGCTTCTAACCTGATTGAGCCGGCTGTCATCAAGTATGTAACCGAGTTGGCAAGATCCATCTCTACCATTCAGAAAGCTTGCCCGGGTGCAGACACCAGTGTACAGGAAGATGCGCTGGTTAAAATTTCTGCGCTGTTGGCAGAGACGAAAGCTGCATCTGATGCCATCGATGTGGCAGTGGCATATGCATCTTCTAAGGAAGACTCTAAGAGCATTGCAAGAGCATACAGAGATCAGGTATTCTCTCAGATGGCAGTATTGCGGAATGCGGTAGATACCTTAGAGGGACTGGTAGCGAAGGAAGCATGGCCAATGCCAACTTACGGAGATCTGCTGTTCTTAGACTAATGTATTTGGAGAACATGAGTCCAATGAATCCACTCTCATGATATAAAATGATAAGATAGGGTAATAATATAGAAGCAGCCGCTGTAAAGAATTTCCTTTATGGTGGCTGCTTTGGTCTGTAACTGTGGGAGCAACTGAACCGTTACGGGATGTTCATAAATTCCGTCACACAAAACGAAAAGCAGTAACCTGACGGTTGCTGCTTTTCGTTCAAGAAAGGGAGGAGTGCTGATACCTCATGTACCAGCGTATTATGAAAAAATATTAGAAAATAACAAATATTTTGTAGTACGCATATATTATATAGTTCTGTCACTGTGTGAATCAGTGACATTTGCTTTATGGTTATAGTATAGATGCCAATCGTGAAGAATGTTTACACAGAATGTAAAAGGTTTTTGAAAAAAATATGAACAAAATATGAACGAACAATATGGCCTTGGTATATAAAAATGGAAATAAAAATGTAAGGAAAAACAAAAGAAGAGAATAGACAAAAAAACAGGCAAACGGTATAATGAATACAGACGACGATGGGATGTCAGAAAGTAAAAAATTGGGAAGGGGGAAATTTCGTATGATCAATTATAAGTGCCCACAATGCGGTGCCTATATGATTTATAATCCGGCAAAAAAATGTCTGATCTGTGAATACTGTGGCAAGACAGAGGATATTAAAGTGCTGTCAGCTGAAGAGCAGGCAGAATTGCTGCAGGAGGCAGAGGCTTCTTCGGAAGTGTGGGAGGAAACGGTCACAGATGAGACCAACGGCGAGCAGGTGATGATGCGGCATTACATTTGCAAGAACTGTGGTGCAGAGATTATGACAGATGAGAATACAGCTGCTACGATGTGTGGATTTTGTGGGAACCCTACATTGATAGAAGACCGTCTCAGTGGGGAGACCAGACCGACAAAGGTGATTCCATTTTCGTTTTCCAGGGAGGAAGCCATAGAGAAGTTTCGGGCGTGGACGAAAAAGGGAAAGTTGACACCATCTGTATTCAGCAGCAGTGCTTCTTTAGATAAGGTGACAGGACTGTATGTGCCATATTGGATTTATGATTTTGATGTGGATGCACAGATGCAGGCCACTGCTACCAGAGTGCGCCACCAGCGCAAGGGACAGTATGAATATATTTATACCGATCATTTTGCATTGGATCGTGGGGTAGAGGTTGGATATGAGCGAATTCCAGCAGATGCATCCAAGAAGATGCCGGATGATGTGATGGATCGGTTAGAGCCGTTTGATTATAAAGAAATGGTAGCGTTTGAAATGCCATATTTATCTGGTTTTCAGGCAGATAAATATGATTACAAAGGCGAAGAATTGGAATCCAGGGCAGCTGCCAGAGCCAGTTCCTATGCAGAGACAGCCACACGCAATACTATGAATGGATATGCCACAGTAAATGTGGTACATAAAAACATCCGTCCGAAGAGGACGAAGATGGAATATACCATGTTTCCGGCATGGATTGTGAATTACACCTATCAGGGAAAGTCTTATTTTGTAACCATGAACGGGCAGACCGGTAAGATTGTGGGCAAGCGGCCTATCAGTGTGGCACGTGCCATCGGGTGGTTTGCAGGAGTATATGCAGGCAGTTTTGCCATTGTACTTTTGATTCTGGCAGCAATGATGATGGGTTAGATGATACAAAAGAGTGACAGGATAGATGGGAGGATCGGAACGGGCATGAAAGTTGGAATGAAATATATCCATGCAAGGCCGATATGGCTTCGGGTTTGCATGATGGCCTTTTGTCTCATGCTGATGGGCAGCGTGTGGATGACCACTGCATGGGCAGTGGAAAGTCTGGAGAGTGGCTCAGCCCAGAAGGTATTTGACCAGGCAAGTTTATTTACGGAGTCTCAGGCAGAGGCATTGGAAGAGCGGGCGGCACAGATTGCAGAGGAAGAGCAGTATGACATTGCCATTGTGACCACCAATTATACCGGTTCTATGGTCACATATGAGTATGCGGAATCTTTTTATGAAAAGAATGGAATCGGTTATGGAGACAATAAGCAGGGATTTTTGCTGTTGATTGACATGGACAATCGTCAGGTCTATATTGATGAATATAATGCATGGGAAGAGAATTTTCAGCTGTCTACCAGAGAGCGGGATGCCATACTGGATGTGATCATGGAATATGCCTATGATGGAGATTTTTATGGTGTAGCAGATTCTTTTCTGGATGAACTGCCACAATATCTGAACAATGGGATCTCTGGTGATGCAGATTATCAATATGCCATTGAGCATGGAGAACCGGGACAGGAGCGGTCCCTGACCTTTGGGGAGGCAGTGCAGGAAAGTCTTCCATTGGCTGCTTTGGCTGCACTGGTCATTGCCGGAATTACTTTAATTATATTAGTTGCTGTGCAGAAGACCGGTGCGAAACCATCTTCCGCAGAGTACCAGAAGGGCGCACTTCGGATATATAGACGCAATGATACCTTTATCAATACCACAGTCACAAAGCATAAGATTGAAACTTCCAGCAGCAGTGGCGGCGGTGGAGGTGGTGGCAGCAGCCATCATGGAGGCGGTCACAGTGGTGGTGGTAGAAGCTTTTAGGAACAATTGCCACACAAGTGACAGGGGATTACAGGAGCAAATGAAATACCTTTTGACCCGGAAGTCAAAGTATGTTATGATGAATAAGGTTTGTGTGAGTACAAAGCCAGATGGACGGAATGTTCAGCTGGCTTTGAAAATGCAATTGAAAACGAAATGAAAGATATAAAAAATGGAGGGTACTACAATGGAACAGAAGAATCCAGTGGTAACATTTGAAATGGAAAATGGGGATGTATTTCAGGCAGAGTTATATCCGGAGATTGCCCCCAATACAGTAAACAACTTTATCAGCTTGGTAAAGAAGGGTTTTTATGATGGAGTGATCTTTCACCGTGTCATTGCAGGCTTTATGATTCAGGGCGGTGACCCACAGGGCACAGGTATAGGCGGTCCTGGCTACAGCATCAAGGGCGAGTTTACACAGAATGGGTTTGATAATCCGCTGAAGCATACACCAGGTGTGTTGTCTATGGCCAGAACCATGATGCCAAACTCCGCAGGCAGTCAGTTCTTTGTTATGCATAAGAATTCCCCTCATTTAGATGGTGCGTATGCCGCATTTGGTCAGGTGACAGAAGGAATGGATGTGATCAACAAGATTGCCGCTGTTCGCACAGACTATACGGATAAGCCGGTAGAGCCACAGGTCATGAAGAAAGTGACCGTAGAAACATTTGGCGTGGACTACCCGGAACCAGAGAAGTGCTGATCCGCATAGAAGCAGTACCAGGCGGCTTTGTGACAGTGACAGAGGATGGAGAAGAGGCCAGCCGACTTACACAACAAGATGAAGCAGTCATTGGCATCTTGTCGGAAAAAGATGCAGATTCCCCCCAACCGGCCGGGTGCTGGTCGGGGGTTTCTTATTTTATCACCGATCTGGAAGCATTGGAAGATACATTTTATCTCAGGGAAGCATATTTTCGGTTTCATGGACTGCCGCTGATCATTGCAAGAGAAGAAGGGTTTTGTTTGCGGGAAATGACCGTGGCAGATGCAGCGGGGATATGGAAGCTCCATCAGGATACCCAGATCAGCCGATTTTTGCCCCTTCCTGCCACTTCTGTGGCGGAGTTGGAAGAAAAGATTGCCAGTTATATACAAACCATCTACGCCTATTACAGCTGTGGCATCTGGGTGCTGGAAGAGGAAGAAACAGGAGAAATCATCGGCAGAGTGGGTATAGAGCCACAGGAAGCAGTAGAAGAACATTCAGAAGATAGCAGTGAGAGGCCTGACATAGAGGATCACAGAGCCGGTTTTTATCTGGGCTATATGCTGCGTCAGGATTGGCGTGGACAGCATTTGATGGAACGGATGTGTCGTCTGGTATTGGCAGATGCACTAGACCGCCTGGAACTGGAACAAGTATATTGCAAAATTGCGCCGGAGAATACAGCATCTCTGGGGTTGGCACGAAAGCTGGGTTTTGTACATGTGGCAGGGGAACTGTATCGGGTTTCATTGTCAAAGTGAAAAAGGGTTGCTTTTTGAAAGAAAAATTTATATAGTATAGGATAGATTGACAAACAGATCGTCATCATTTTTGATATATAAGTTAGCTTCATGATTATCTAATGTTGGTTTAAAATAGAAAGGAACGTGGAAAATGGAGTCAATACAGTTAAATGCCATGGCAAAGATCAATCTGGGTCTGGATGTACTAAGGAAAAGAGAAGATGGATACCATGAAGTACGTATGATCATGCAGACCGTACATATCTATGATAAGATTCAGTTGACGAGGAAAAAAGAACCAGGGATTTTTCTGACTTCCAGTCTGCGTTTTTTGCCTGTCAATGAAGGGAACCTGGCCTATCGTGCGGCACAGCTTTTGATGGAAGAATTTCAGATCAAAGAAGGATTAGACATCAATCTGCAAAAAAATATACCGGTGGCTGCGGGTATGGCAGGGGGAAGTACAGATGCAGCCGCAGTATTGATTGGTGTGAACAAATTGTTTGCGTTGGGTTTATCGGACAGTGAACTGATGACTCGTGGTGTGAAGCTGGGAGCAGATGTGCCATATTGTGTCATGGGCGGTACCGCTTTGGCAGAAGGCATTGGAGAACAGTTGACCAGATTGCCAGATATGCCGGATTGTTACATTTTGGTGGTAAAACCGGCAATCAATGTATCCACCAAGTTTGTCTATGAAAATCTGGGTGTGAATGATCTTCCTTCAGAGGCCCATGCAGATATTGACGGACAGTTGCAGGCATTGGAGCAGGGGAATTTGTCGGCACTTTGTGATGCAATGGGGAACATCCTGCAGACTGTGACAGAACCGGCACATCCCATCATTGGGGAATTAAAGACGGCCATGAAGAAGAACGGTGCATGTAACGCCATGATGAGCGGAAGCGGTCCTACGGTCTTTGGCTTATTTGACCGTGAAGAGATTGCCAAGGCAGCTTATTGGGAGATGCGAAAAGATCATCCCGAAGCACAGATTCATCTGACCAGACCTTGTGCTGGCACGGAATGGATAGAACAGGAAGCATAGATTTAGAAAAATGGGAGAAGTGAGCCAATGCTGAATAATTTGAAACTCAATATGGAAGAATACTTGCCATTACGTGATGTAGTATTTAAAACATTACGTCAGGGCATCCTGAAAGGAGAACTTGCACCAGGTGAGCGATTATTGGAAGTGCAGTTGGCAGAACGGCTGGGGGTCAGCCGTACACCGGTGCGGGAAGCAATTCACAAGCTTGCCCAGGAGGGACTGGTGGTGCTGATTCCCAGAAAAGGTGCCGAGGTGGCAAGCATTTCAGAAAAATCTCTTCGGGATGTATTGGAAGTACGAATGGCGTTAGAAACGTTAGCAGTCCGCCTGGCATGTGAGCGTATGACAGAAGAAGAACTGCTGGAATTGAAACAGCGGATGCAGGCATTTGAAGAGGCGGTGTCAGCAGATGATCTGTTGGAAATCACAAAGCGGGATGAAGAATTCCACGATACCATTTATGCAGGCACACACAATGAAAAATTGGTGATTATGATCAATAACCTGCGGGAGCAGATGTATCGATACCGTATGGAGTACATCAAAGAGCGGGATAAGCGTCAAATGCTGGTACAAGAGCACCAGGAAATTACTGATTGTATTTGTAAGAAGCATGCAGAAGAGGCAAAGCAAGCCATTTATCGACATATTGACAATCAGGTGCAGACTGTGGCACAGATCATCAGAGAGCAGTGACGGAAGGATGTCCATCAGATGGATATAGGATTTTCCTATTACATAAAAAGATGTAATAAAAACCAGGCGGTTCCTCTCAAGTGAAGAAAGAGAGGAACAATGCCTGGTTTTCTGTTTGATGAAGATAATATGTTGCTGTTTGGCGTTCGTTCTCATCCATGTTTCAGGATCAGGTTTCTTCCGCCAGCATCTTGGTCAACATCTCTTCAATGATGTGCTGTACATATGCACCGGATTTCTTGCGCTCTTCTTTGGAAAGTACAGACAGATCAATGGGGTCTCCAAACCATACAGTGACAGTTTGGGATCTGATCCATGGCATGTGCTTTTCCAGAACATCTGCGGTATGGATCATAGCAACCGGAATCACCGGGCAGCCGGATTTTTCAGCAATCTTCATACTACCCTCTTTAAAGGGCAATAGGGGAAGTTCTGTGTCAGACTCTTTGTTTCTGGTGCCTTCCGGGTAAATCCATACGGAAATGCCATTCTTGACTTGTTCGATGCCGTTTAAAATGGTTTTCAATCCTTCCTTGATGTTCTCTCTATCTAAGAACAAACAGTGGAGGTTTTTCATCCATGCGGAAACAATGGGAACTTTTTTCATTTCTTTTTTGGCGACAAAACCGCATAGATCCTTCACCAGCGTGTATGCTACAATAATGTCAAAGAAACCACGATGATTGCCAACAAATAGTACAGCGTGATCAGTGGGAATATGTTCCTCTCCGATGACATTGACATGTACACCGGAGAAAAACAAAGCACCTTTGAAAAAAATTTGGGCAATGACCAGTGACAGGCGGTTTTTCTTCTCCATATCAAAGTGTCCAACAATCCATACAAACAAGTAGGCAACTAAAGAAAAAATCAGATAAATCACTGCATAAAGCAGTGTAAAAATCAGGCGAATCATGGTGTGATAACCTCCAAAGTTTTGGTTGCATTACGTTCTTTTTCTGCCAGCATTTCTGCCCTGATTCGCTCGTTCAAACAAAGGTTTTCCTCTGGAATTCTGCCATACATGGAAGACAGAGAGCGCAGGTGTTTGGCAAGTCCGGGATTCATATGTTCTCTATGTATCCGGAAACTCCAGTTTCCGATTCCCACGCCAGGCTTATTCATACGACAGTCACTGCCAAACCCCAGGGCATCCTGAATGGGGAAAATGCAATATTTTGCTACAGAAGACATGGCAGTACGAATGAAGTCCATATGGATGGAACTTCCGTCGGTGTTCATGTAACGGCGTACTCTATCCTGCACTGCATGGTCGGACTCAAAATACCAGCCAAGTGTAGTATTGTTGTCATGGGTGCCAGTATAGCAGATAAAATGATCAGAAGTAAACTGGTGGGGGAGCAGCTCATTGTTATTCAGGTTGGAAAATGCAAATTGCAGTACCTTCATACCAGGAAAGCCTTCTCCATCTCGAAGCGCTTCTACATCATCTGTAATGGACCCCAGATCCTCTGCCCAGATCGGCAGATTTTCTCCTAAATTTGCCTTTAAGGTACGGAATAGATCGTGTCCCGGACCCGGACACCAGTATCCGTTGATGGCAGTAGTATCTCCATGGGGAATGGCATAGTAAGACTCAAAACCCCGGAAATGGTCGATGCGTAGATAATCCACCATCTTTAGCTGGGCCGCTACACGTCTGGTCCACCAGTCATATCCAGTGGCTTTGTGCTGGTTCCAGTCATACAATGGGTTGCCCCAAAGCTGCCCGGTGGCAGAGAAATAATCAGGTGGCACACCGGCAACTATCTGTGGATAGCCGTGGGAATCCAATTGAAACAGATTGCGGTTTGCCCACACATCTGCACTGTCTAAGGATACGAAAATGGGGATATCTCCTACAATCTGGATTCCATTGGAATGGGCATAGTTTCGCAGATCATTCCATTGACGGAAGAAAATATACTGCAAAAAGCTGTAATAGTGGACAGACCAGGAAAGCTTCTCTCTCCACCTTGCCTTGATTGCCTCATCTGGGTCTCTCAGTTCACTGTCCCAGTCCAGCCAGCTTTTGCCATCATGATAGTCTTTGCCTGCCATAAACAGAGCATAGTCATCCAGCCAATCAGCATTTTCTGTCATAAAACGGGCAAAGTCCTCTTTTAAATCCCAACGATCAGAAGACTCAAATACCTCAAATGCCTGTCTATACAGGTCATTTTTAATGGGAATTACAAATCCATACTCTACCATATCTACATTGAACCAGGGAAGGCGATCAATGGCCTCCTGGGGAAGCAGTCCCATATCCCGCAGCTTATCCGGGCTGATGAGCAGAGGCTGCCCTGCAAAAGCAGAAAATGCCTGATAAGGAGAATCTCCAAATCCAGTAGGTCCCAGTGGCAGGATTTGCCAGAGTGTCTGACCGGATGCTTTCAAAAAATTGATGAAATCATATGCATCATATCCAAAATCGCCGATTCCATAACGAGATGGAAGACAGGTAGGATGCATTAGGATGCCTGAATAACGGATGGATAAATCTGCCATAATACCTCCTATCAAAGTGTGTCTAAAGTTCTGTCTCTTATGTTTATCAGTATATCACGTTCTGGACATTCTGAAAAGGAAATTTAGCAGATTTTTTAAAACAAATGCTTTGTATTTTTTGTCAATAAGTGAAAATACACCTGATATTACTTTGACTTCGCAACTGTAAAGGTACGAAACTGCGAAAAGAATCCATATAAAAGCAGATGGATTTTAACAGACAGATATCGTATAATGGTAGTAATATTTTGATCAAATGCCATAAACAGCGGTGCAGATAGGGTACAGTTGTTTGGGAAAGGATAGAGAACCATGCAGAATCGGGAAGAGGCCAGCAGATATTTAGAGGAAATCGCAGGAAAGGGCATTGTGCTGGGACTAGATGCCATGAAGGAATTGTTATACAGACTGGGAAATCCTCAAAATCATTTGCAGTTTGTACAGGTGGCAGGAACCAATGGGAAGGGGTCTGTCACCGCATATGTAGCCAATATTTTGTCACAGGCAGGGTATCGTACAGGCAGATATACTTCACCAGCAGTATTTACCTCGGAGGAGACGATCCAAGTCAGTGCAGCGGGACAGTTTGTGCCGGTTTCCTCTGCACAGTACATAGAAGGTGTAGAAGCATTGCAGCAGGTGCTGACACAGATGGCAGAAGAAAAACGCGCGATGCCTACCCAGTTTGAGTTAGAAACAGCACTTGCATTTTGGGTGTTTGCCCGGACTGGCTGCGAGATTGCAGTCATTGAAACCGGAATGGGGGGAGATATGGACGCCACAAACGTGGTGGAAACCACGGTTTGCTCTCTTCTGGCGTCCATCAGTCTGGATCATCAGAAATTTTTAGGAGACACTCTGGAGAAAATTGCTTTCCACAAAGCAGGCATCATCAAGCCGGGCAGACCGGCAGTGCTTATGGGGCAAAGCAAGGCAGTGGAGGAAACGGTACAGAAATTTTGTGAAAAGCAGGGGAGTCCCTTGATCGTTACCAGCCGTGCCAATGTAACGGTGGCAGAGAGCACCATAGAGGAACAGATTTTTACTGTGCCAAAGTGGGGGCAGATTCACATTTTCCTGCCAGGCGTATTCCAGATCGACAATGCATTGGTGGCGTTAGAAGCAGCCAGTCAACTGCAGGCGGCAGGGTATCATAGGATTGATTCGGAAGCAGTTCGAAAAGGAATGGCAGAAACGGTATGGCAGGGTCGGCTGCAAGTGCTGGAGCGGCAGCCGGTGGTACTGCTTGACGGTGCCCATAATCCGGATGCGGCAGAGAAACTGGTGCAGACTTTGGAAAAGGATTTTACAAATACCAAGTTTCTATATATAATGGGAGTATTAGCAGATAAAGATTATGCAGGTGTGATTGGATGTCTGGTGAGAAATGCCTCCGGATTTATTACATTGACACCGAAAAATAATCGGGCATTGCCGGCAGAGCAGCTGGCAGAAGCCATTCATTTGCTGACAGAGCAGCCGGTCACAGTGGCCGCTTCTATTTCAGAAGGGGTACATCTGGCAAAACAGGCACATAAGACCGGTCAGCCAGTGGTATTTTGCGGTTCTCTTTCTTTTTTGGGAGAAATAGAACAGCGGTGGCATACAGATGGAACCTGATAAATGATTACGCAGGAGATATAGAAGGGAAGACATATGGTAGATAAGCAGAAGGTGGAAGCAGCAGTGAGACTGCTATTGGAAGGAATTGGGGAAGACCCGGAACGTGCAGGATTGGCAGGTACACCAGACCGGATTGCCCGGATGTGTGAAGAGATTTACGGTGGGCTGGAGCAGGATGCCGCAGAACCGTTGTCTAAGACTTTTCCAGCAGAGGGAAGTGAACTGGTACTGGAAAAGGACATTACATTTTATTCTATGTGTGAGCATCACCTGCTTCCATTTTATGGAAAGGCCCATATTGCTTATGTGCCAAATGGGCATGTGGTGGGTTTAAGCAAGCTGGCGCGTACTGTAGAAGTATATGCCCGCAGACCTCAGATACAAGAACAGCTGACGGCACAGATTGCAGATGCATTGATGGAGCATTTGGCACCGGCTGGTGCTATGGTGATCATAGAGGCAGAGCATATGTGTATGACCATGCGTGGAGTGAAAAAGCCGGGAAGTAAGACTGTGACCTATGCATCCAGAGGGTGTATGGAAACGGAACAGATGCAGGAAAAGATTTTCCGCATGATTTCTATGGGATAAGTGAAAGGATCAAAAATATGAACATCGGAACAAGGGACTTTGACTTGGCACATCAGGTTTATATGATGGGGATTTTGAATGTGACACCGGATTCTTTTTCGGACGGTGGCAAGTGGAACAAAATGGATGCGGCACTGCATCATGTAGAGGAGATGATCAGGCAGGGGATGGATATTCTGGATATTGGGGGAGAATCTACCAGACCGGGGTATACTCTGTTGTCCGATGAAGAAGAAATAGACCGGGTGGTGCCAGTGATTGAAGCGGTCAAGACACGGTTTGATGTACCGGTTTCCATTGATACATATAAAGGGGCAGTGGCAGAGGCTGCGGCAGTTGCCGGTGCAGACCTGCTCAATGATATATGGGGCTGTGCCTATGAAAAGAGAAAATTAGGACAGCCAGAAACAGGAAGCGGTGTGGCAAGGGTGGCAGTGAACTATCAGTTGCCGGTTTGTCTTATGCACAACCGGGCAGAGGCGGTTTATACGGATTATCTGAAAGAGGTGGCAGCAGATTTATCAGATAGTGTGTCCATCGCACTGTCAGCAGGGGTAAAAAAGGAGCAGATTATCTTAGATCCAGGTATTGGATTTGCCAAAAGCTATGAGCAGAATTTATTGTTGATGAAGCATTTAGAAACAGTGACGGAACTTGGGTATCCGGTACTTTTGGGGACTTCCAGAAAATCCATGATTGGACTGGCACTGGATTTGCCGGTGACAGAACGGGAGGAAGGTACCATTGCCACTACTGTGTTAGGAGTGGAAAAGGGCTGTTCCATTATCCGGGTACATAACGTCCAGGCGAATAGCAGAGCAGCAAAAATGACAAAGAAGATTTTAGAGGCAGGCATGTAAACGAAGTATTTATATTGTGCATAAGTATACGTGAGTCGTACATTTGGGGATTGGAAAGGTGAGTTGAGGGTAGGGATTATTTATGGATAAAATACGGATTCACAATTTGAAAGTATTTGCCCATCATGGTGTGTATGAGGCAGAAAATCAGCTGGGGCAGATGTTTCTGGTCAATGTAGAGGCAAGCTGCCATACCAGAAAGGCAGGGTGTAGAGATGCACTGGAGGATTCTGTCAGCTATGGGGTGATGGCAAGGGAAATCCATGCCTATATGCAGTCCCATACCTGTCAGCTGTTAGAGGCAGTGGCGGAGCAGCTGGCAGAGATGCTGCTTCTGGCACATCCCATGCTGGAATCCATTACGCTGGAAATCCGAAAACCCTGGGCACCGGTGGGATTGCCTTTGGATTATGTGTCAGTGGAAATCACAAGAGGCTGGCATACTGCATATATTGCTTTGGGTTCTAATTTAGGAGACAAAGAAGGGTATTTGCAGGCAGGCATCCATCACTTGAAACAGTGTTCACAAATTATGGTAGAGCAAGTCTCCTCCTTTTTTGTGACAGAACCATATGGAGGAGTGGAGCAGGATGATTTTTTAAATGGGTGTATAAAAGTGAGAACACTGTTGTCCCCATTTGAATTGTTGGAAAAGATGCAGGAAGCAGAATATGCGTCCGGCAGAGAACGGCTGATACACTGGGGACCTCGTACATTGGATTTGGATTTGTTGTTTTATGATCAGGAAATCATTTCCAGTCCCACTCTTGTGGTGCCTCATCCAGAGATTCCAAAGCGCACATTTGTGTTAGAGCCATTGGCAGAGCTGGCACCGTGGTTGAGGCATCCTCAGACTGGTCTGACAGTACAGGAGATGCTTCAGAAGCTGCAAACCGGCCATTTATCTTGATGTGCTCTAAGGGCGGGGATTGGACCCATTGCTCGTAGGAATAAAATTTCAATATAATAACAGGCAATTATCTAACTTCAATACAAGAAAAAGGAATAGAATCAAACATGAAAGACTTGAGTGTGACGAGAAAAGAACTGGATGTAATCGACAATCAGATGAAAGAACTGTTTCAAAAACGTCTGAAACTGATGGAAGATGTAGTGGAATATAAAATGGAAGTGGGAAAACCTATTTTTGATGGAGAAAGAGAGCGGCAGAAACTTTCTTCTGTGACAGAAGATGTGGAAGGAGCATTTACAAAACAGGCATTGACAGAACTGTTTTGCCAGATGATGGCAATTGGAAGAAAACTTCAATATCAGATTTTGTGTGAAAGCGGAAAGGCAGCAGAATATTCTTTTACATCCATTACAAAATTACAGACCGATCATGTCCAGATTGTCTATCAGGGAGTGGAAGGGGCGTATAGCCATGCCGCATCCCTGCAAGTGTTTGGACAGGAGGCACAGGTTCGCTCTGTGGCAACCTTTGAAGCAGCGATGGAGGAAGTAGCAGAAGGGCGAGCCGATTATGCAGTGTTGCCCATTGAAAATTCCAGAGCAGGTGCAGTGGGAGATGTGTATGATTTGTTGATGAAATATGACAATACCATTGTAGCAGAAACTTATTTACGAGTGGAACATTGCCTGTTGGCATTGCCAGGTACATCTTTTTCAGACATTCGCACCGTATACTCTCATCCACAAGGATTGATGCAGTGTGCCGGATTCATGGAGAAGCATAGGGAGATACAGCAGGTCAGCCAGAGCAATACAGCAGTCAGTGCCAGAAAAGTAGTGGAAGACGGAGATGCTTCCTGTGGTGCCATTGCAAGTGAACTGGCAGGTAGTTTGTACGGCCTGGAAGTGTTGGAACGTGGCATCAGCGATGACAAAAACAATACCACCCGTTTTATTATTGTACAAAAAAAGAAAGAATATCTGGCGGATGCACAGAAAATCAGCATTTGTATTGAAACAGAGCATGTCAGTGGTGCGTTGTATAACCAGCTGTCTCACTTTATCTTCAACGGATTGAATATGACCAAGATTGAGTCCAGGCCCATTCCGGATCGGGCGTGGGAATATCGGTTTTACATAGATTTTGAAGGAAATTTGAGCAGGCCAGAGGTGGAAAATGCGCTGTTTGGATTGGAAAAAGAAGCCAGTCGGCTGAAAATTTTGGGAAATTATTCCACCAGGGAATAGATATCAATAAAAAGTAAGGGGGAAGATGCATGCCGATGAAAAGAATTGCAGTTGTAGACATTGGTTCAGCGGGAATTCTGATGCAGATTTATGAGATTTCTCCAAAAGGGACCATACAGGTTGTGGATCGGGTACACCAGAATATTATTCTGGGTAAGGATACATATGTAGACAGAACAGTGCGTTATGAGAGAATCGATGAAATTTGTAAGATATTGCTGGAATATCGCAAGATTGCCGGTACTTATACAGTGGAAGATATGATTGTAGTAGGAACCAGTGCGTTGCGGGAAGCTGGCAACCGGACATTGGTGTTGGATCAGATTCGCCTGCATACAGGATTTCAGGTACGGATTTTTAGCAACTTAGAGCAAAGGTACATGTGCTACAAGGCATTGGCCGCAGAGGAAAATGTATTCAATCGACTGATTGAAAACGGTGCGGCAATCGTGGATGTAAGTGCAGGCAGTGTGCAGATTTCACTGTTTGACAAGAAGATGATTTCCACACAGAATATGAAAATTGGTCCTATGCGGATTCAGGAACTGATCGGGGCAGTGACAGAGGAAAGTGAACTGAAGAATATCATTGCGGAACTGATCGACCATGATTTACAGGATTATGAGCGGATGTTGTTAAAGGACCGGGAAATTCAAAATCTGATTGTGGTCAGCACTGCCATGGACCGGGTGGCATGGAAGTATTGTAAGCAGGAACAAAATGCGTTGAGCAAAGAGGAATTTGAGGCAATTTACCAGAAGTTAAGCCGCATGAGCATCAGCCAGCTGGCAGATGAATTAGAACAGTCCAAGACAGAAGCCACTACGATTATGACCAATTTGTTGGTATATAAGAAGATGATGGACTGTTTTGGGGCAAAGTCTATGTGGCTGCCAAAAGTCAATTTATGTGATGGCGTGGCGGCAGATTATGCAGACAAAAATGGTATTGTTCGTTTGAAACATAATTTCGAAGAGGATATTCTTTCTTCCGCGCGGTATTTGAGCAAGCGGTATAAAGGAAATAAAACAGACGCAGCGTTGCTAGAGCAGATTGCAGGCAGTGTGTTTGATGCATCATCAGCCATTCATGGTTTGGGAAAACGGGAACGACTGTTGTTACAGTTGGCAGCGATCTTACAGGACTGTGGAAGATTTGTCAGTATCAGTGCTCCAGGGGCATGCTCCTACAATATTATCTGCTCCACAGAGTTGATTGGATTGTCCCCTACCGAACAGAGGATGCTGGCGTATATTGTGAAATTCAATACCGATCCCATACTGGCATATGAGGAACTGGCAGGTACATTGAGTGAAATCCAGTATTTGATTCTGACCAAGCTGACCGCCATTTTACGTCTGAGTACGGCAGTGCTGCCGGTGGTGAGACGCAGAATGAAAAATGTGAAGATAGAAGTGAAGAGGAATCAGATGCTGATTACCGGAGAGGCAAGCGGAAAGATGACATTGGAACGGGTATTGTTCCAGAGTCAGGCAGATTATTTTGAACAGATTTTCGGCATACGGCCGGTGATTCGTCAGAAAAAAGGAGGGAATTAAATGGCAGAAGAGTTTACCAGAAAGGAATATTTTCGGAATCGGGAACTAAGCTGGATTCAATTTGATGATCGTATTTTAAGTGAGGCCAAAGATACCACATTGCCGTTATTGGAACGGATCAAGTTTTTGAGCATCACCGCCTCCAATCTGGATGAGTTTTTTATGGTGCGTGTGGCATCTTTAAAAGACCAGGTCCATGCAAACTATAAAAAAGAGGACATTGCCGGGATGCGTCCGGCAGAGCAGCTAGAGCAGATTGGAATGGAACTGCACCGCTTTGTGGCAGACCAATATCAGACCTATCAGGATTTACTGCCCTTGTTAGAGGCGGAAGGGCTGTATCTGGTTCCCAGTCATGAGTCACTGAGTACAGCAGACAGTGTTTATGTAGACCAGTATTTTATGGATACGGTGTATCCGGTATTGACACCGATGGCAGTGGATTCTTCCAGACCATTTCCGTTGATTCGCAATAAGAGTTTGAACATTGCGGCACTGATTTTATCCAAGAAAGAAAAGAAAGCAGAGCCAGAGTTTGCGACCGTGCAGGTTCCTTCTGTACTGCCTCGCCTGGTACAGATTCCTACCACAGATGGCAGCACCCGATTGATTTTATTGGAGGAGATCATTGAGCGAAACATTCAAAAACTGTTTTTGAATTATGATGTGGTTTGTGCCCATCCATACCGGATTGAGCGCAATTCCGATTTGGGGATTGACGAAGAGGATGCAGAGGATTTGCTAAAGGAAATCCAGCGTTCTTTGAAGCGCAGGCAGTGGGGCGAAGCCATCAAGCTGGAAATTGACGCAGGTGTGGACAAAAAACTGTTACGTGTTCTGAAGAAGGAATTGGAGATTAAAGATGAGGATGTATATCTGATCAATGGTCCTCTGGATCTGACTTTCCTGATGAAGGTGTATGGAGTGGATGGATTTGAAGAGCTGCGTGTGGAAAAGTATATCCCCCAGCCAGTGCCGGAAATTGATCCAGAGTTGAGTTTATTTGAAAACATCCGCAAAGGTGACATTCTCCTTCACCATCCATACCAGACCTTTGATCCGGTGGTGGATTTTGTACGTCAGGCATCTACCGATCCCAAGGTGCTTGCCATTAAGCAGACACTGTATCGTGTCAGTGGCAATTCCCCTATTATTGCGGCATTGATCAAAGCGGCAGATAATGGCAAACAGGTCACTGTACTGGTGGAGTTAAAAGCCCGTTTTGATGAGGAAAATAACATTGGATGGGCGTTGAAACTGGAAAAAGCAGGCTGTCATGTGATTTATGGCCTGAAGGGGTTGAAGACTCATAGCAAGATTACGCTGGTGGTCAGAAATGAAGAAGACGGCATTCGCAGATATGTGCATCTGGGAACCGGAAATTACAATGATTCCACAGCAAAGCTGTATACAGATATGGGACTTCTGACTTGCAGCAATGCCATTGGGGAGGATGCAACTGCGGTATTTAACATGCTGTCTGGTTATTCGGAACCTCTTGGCTGGAATAAATTGTCTGTGGCACCGTTGTGGCTGCGGAAGCGGTTTTTAAGTTTGATTGAACGGGAGACACGACATGCAAAGGAGGGGCGCAGTGCTCATATCATTGCGAAAATGAATTCCCTTTGCGATAGAGGTATCATTGCGGCTTTGTATGCGGCATCTGCTGCTGGTGTGAAGATTGAGTTGATTGTTCGTGGAATCTGCTGTCTGAAAGTGGGGATTCCAGGTGTCAGTGAAAATATTTCGGTTCGTTCTATTGTGGGCAATTTCTTAGAGCATAGCCGGATTTTCTACTTCTATAATGATGGAGACAGCGAAATCTATATGGGCAGCGCAGACTGGATGCCTCGAAATCTGGACCGTCGTGTGGAAATATTGTTCCCAGTGGAAAATCCACAGTTAAAAGAAGAGGTGATGCATATCCTGGAAGTACAATTGGCAGATAACGTAAAGGCCCACCAATTGCAGGCAGATGGTACTTATACGAAACCGGACAGAGGAGAGGCAGAGCCTGTGATGAGCCAGAACCAGTTCTGTAAAGAGGCAAAGGCAAAAGGAAAAAAGAATGTGAAATTTCCCATTGATGAACGGCATTTTGAACCGATGGAAGCGGTTCCTGTATCAGAACATAGTTAAAGTAAGAAAAACATTCTGCAATAGAAATTTCTTATTATAATTATAAAGCACAAACAAAGCCACTCAGCAAAACAGAAAGTTCTTTGCTGGGTGGCTTTGTTGCACAAATATAAGAACTGATGCAAAAGGGGAGGGGGGACAAATAATTTGCATCAGGGGGTCTGCATATTTCCTATTTTAAATAAATTTCAAACGATTTCTCTTTCTTATCACTACTAGTATACAACAAATGAAATCAAAAAACAATATAGATTTGAAAAAAATCTCGAAAATTATCGAAAAAAAATTCGCAATTATCAAAACAGAAACGAATTGGAATTTTTTCATGATGACACATTTTGGAAAAAATGCCATAGGCTAAAGTAGGACAACAATGCAGAAAAAGGAGTGTGAATGGCATGATATACATGGATCATGCTGCCACTACTGCACTGCATCCATCGGCATACAAGGCCATGGAGCCTTATCTGCAGGAGCAGTATGGCAATCCGTCAGGGTCGTATACCCTGTCAGCACAGGCAAAAGAAGCTGTGGAGTGGGCAAGGATGCAGGCTGCCAGGTTGATTGGAGCCAGACCAGAGGAAATTTATTTTACCTCCGGTGGAACAGAGGCAGATAACTGGGCATTACGTGGCATGTTGTGGCAGACTGCCCCAAAAGGAAGACATCTGATTACCAGCAGCATTGAACATCCGGCAGTGGGAAATACTTGCCGGTATCTGGAACAAATGGGATATGAAGTCACCTGGTTACAACCGGATACGGATGGAGTGATTCATCCGGAGCAGGTACGGCAGGCAGTCAGAGGGGATACCGTATTGGTATCCATTATGATGGCAAATAATGAAGTGGGAACCATTGAACCCATACGGGAAATCGGCCGGTATCTCCGCAACAAAAACATTCTGTTTCATACAGATGCGGTACAAGCCTGCGGACAGATTCCAGTGGATGTAAATGATTTGATGGTGGATTTGCTGTCTGCCAGCGGGCATAAATTTGGAGGCCCGAAAGGGACAGGTTTTCTTTATGTGCGAAAAGAACTGTCCATAGAGCCTTTGATTTTTGGGGGCGGACAGGAAAGAGGGGGACGTTCCGGTACAGAAAATGTAGCAGGCATTGTAGGGTTGGGGGAAGCGGCCAGGCAAGCGGCTGGTACACTGCCATATCGGATGCGCAATGTACAGATGCTGCGCAATTATATGCTGCATCGGCTGGAACGGGAAATTCCCGGATTGCAGTTAAATGGCAGCAGGCGCAGAAGACTGCCCTGTAATCTGAATATCAGCATCAAAGGGGCAGATAGCAGAGAGATGATCGGGGCAATGGACAAAGCAGGTATTTGTGTGTCTGCCCGTTCCGCGTGCAGCAGTGGCAAACTGCCCGGTTCTCATGTGTTGACAGCTCTTCTGGTGCCGGAAGAATATCAAAATGGAACATTGCGAATTACTTTAGGCAGTGAGAATACGAAAGAAGAGGTAGACTATGTGATAAAAACTATATTGGAGTTTTTAAAGAAAAAGAAAATTATTCCAGACAAATATTCCAAATAGCAAAATAGAACAGAATTTTTGTAAAAACGGAGAGGATTTCAAAAGAAAGACGGAGAAAAGTGGGAAAAACGGTTGTCAGACTATGGAAAAAAAGTTATACTGAATTTAACAAAAGCGCATACTAGAAAAAGAAGGCATATAAAAGCAATCAAATAGCGCAGGTGAAAGGCACCTGCGTTATTTCCATTGCGAGAGGAGCTTTGTAAAAATGGAAATTCTAGGAGGAATTATGGAACTGACAAATATCAAAGAGTTATTTCGGGATACACAGCGTTACGCAGGCCGGAAGGTGACGGTAGGCGGTTGGATTCGCAGCATTCGGGATTCCAAAACATTTGGATTTATTGTATTGAATGATGGATCTTTTTTCCAGTCGCTGCAAGTGGTATATCACGATACGATGGACAACTTTGCAGAGATTAGCAAGTGTAACGTAGGTGCGGCACTGATTGTGACCGGTACACTGGTTTTGACACCGGAAGCAAAGCAACCCTTTGAGATTCAGGCAGATACGGTAGCAATCGAGGGCGCTTCCGCATCGGATTATCCGCTGCAGAAAAAGCGTCACAGCTTTGAGTATCTGCGTACCATCAGTCATTTAAGACCCCGTACCAATACATTCCAGGCAGTGTTTCGTATTCGCTCGTTGACTGCATATGCCATTCACCGTTTCTTCCAGGAGCAGGGATTTGTTTATGTGCATACACCATTGATCACCGGAAGTGACTGTGAAGGGGCTGGAGAGATGTTCCAGGTGACCACCATGAACTTGAATGACATTCCAAAGACGGCAGATGGCAGTGTGGATTTCAGTCAGGATTTCTTTGGCAAGCCTACCAACCTGACGGTCAGCGGACAGTTGAATGGGGAGACCTTTGCCATGGCATTCCAGAACATTTATACATTTGGTCCTACTTTCCGTGCGGAAAATTCCAATACCACCAGACATGCGGCAGAGTTTTGGATGATCGAGCCGGAGATGGCATTTGCTGATCTGAAGGATGACATGGAAGTGGCAGAGAAGATGTTGAAATACATCATCTCTTATGTGTTGGAGCAGGCACCGGAAGAGATGGCGTTCCTGAATCAATTTGTAGACAAAGGATTGTTAGAAAGACTGGAAGGTGTGTTACACTCTGAGTTTGGTCATGTGACCTATACGGAGGCCGTGGAATTGTTACAGCAGCACAATGACCAGTTTGACTATAAAGTATACTGGGGATGTGATTTACAGACCGAACATGAGCGGTATCTGACCGAGCAGATTTTCAAGAGACCGGTGTTTGTCACCGATTATCCAAAGGAAATCAAGGCATTTTATATGAAGCTGAATCCGGATGGAAAGACGGTAGCTGCCATGGACTGTCTGGTGCCGGGGATTGGAGAGATCATCGGTGGAAGCCAGAGAGAAGATGATTATGCAGTGCTGGCAGGCAGAATGCAGGAACTGGGGCTGAAGGAGGAGGATTATCAGTTTTATCTGGATCTGCGCAAGTATGGCTCTGCCCGTCATGCCGGATTTGGTCTGGGCTTTGAGCGCTGTATCATGTATCTGACCGGTATGGGCAACATCCGTGATGTGATTCCATTCCCAAGAACTGTCAACAATTGTGAATTATAGTAAGCGTTTAGGAAGGATTCTGCAAGGTGCTGTATCGGAAAAGATCCCATCAGGGGATGGCAGATAACGGTTGGCAGCCCACTGCGGAACCGCTGTAAGTGAAAAGCAGGGAGGCATATATGAAGTTTATTCATATTGCAGATGTACACTTAGGAATGGTGCCGGATTCGGGAAAACCCTGGAGCAAGGATAGGGCGGAAGAAATCTGGAAGACTTTCCGCAAGGTGATGCAAATCTGTAATCGGGAGAAGACAGACTTGTTGTTGGTTGCAGGCGACTTGTTTCATGGTCAGCCGGGAAAGAAGGATTTAAAAGAAGTAGATTATCTATTCTCCACGCTGGAGCATACCAAAGTGGTGCTGATCGCAGGCAACCACGACTGTATCCGAAAAGGCAGTGCCTATGCAGACTTTACGTGGAATGAAAAGGTGGTGTTCCTTTCGGAAGACCACCTGCAAAGTGTTACATTGCCGGAACTGAATACCACTGTCACTGGATTCAGCTATCATTCCAGACTAGCAGAAGGTTCCACTTTGGCAGATGTGAAGCCTTCCGGCAACAGCCGGTATGAGATTTTGATTGCCCACGGCGGAGAAGGTACGTGCTGCCCTATGGACTATACCCGGTTGGGACAGGCTGGTTTTGATTATGTGGCATTGGGACACATTCATAAGCCCAGAATTTGGGAAGAGTATTCTATGGCATACAGTGGTTCTTTGGAGCCTACAGACTGCAATGACAGGGGAGAACGCGGATATATTTCCGGTACCATTACAGAGGCCGGAACGGCTTTTTCCCTGATTCCCCTTTCTATGCGGCAATACATCAACATTCGAGGGACTGTGCGTCCCGGCAGCACCGTAGGTTCTGTCAGTGATCGGTTGAATAAAGCCATGGTCTATTATGGAAAGCAAAATATTTATTCTATTACGCTGAATGGTACATATGATCCGGATGCGCCCTTTGATATCAATGAATTGCGGCTGGATGGAAATATCAGCCGTGTGGTGGATGAGACAAGACCGGATTTTGATCTGGAAGCACTGCAGGCAGAACACAGTGAAGATGTGATTGGCATGTTTATTGCATCACTGAATACAGACCCGTCAGATGTAATCCGGCAAAAGGCCATTGATTATGGCCTGCAGGCTTTGTTAGGAGAGTAGCAGGGAGGGCAGATGGTTTGATTATCAAAAGTATAGAACTGACACATTTTGGAAAATTTCATGGAAAAAAAATGGAATTTCGGCCGGGGCTGAATGTGTTTGCTGCACAAAATGAAGCTGGAAAAACCACCATTCACGCCTTTATCAGAGGCATGTTTTACGGAATTGAGCGGGGCAGGGGCCGGGCCTCTAAAGAGGACCGGTATCTGCACTATGAGCCCTGGGAAAACGCCGGCGCATATGAAGGAAAGCTGCGGTTTGAAAAGAATGGCGTAACCTATCGCATCGAGCGAAGCTTTTTAAAGACAAACCGGTATTTGCGATTGTATGATGAGACCAATGGAGTGGAGTTGACACCGGCAGAGGAGCAATTGAATCGTTTGTTAGAAGGGATGACCGAAAGCAGTTTCATCAATACCATTAGCATTGAGCAGCTTCGCTCTGCCACAGACAAAGAATTGATTGCAGAGTTGCGGAATTTTGCCATTAATATGGGCAATACCAGAAGTACCAGTATTGATATGACACGTTCCAAGCATGTGTTACGGAAAAAGAAAAAGGAATTTGAAGGAAAATTGTTGCCAGAGGCAGACAAGGAGTTGTCTGTTGCGGAGCAGAAATACGAGCAGATTTGTGCCAAAAGCATGGCATTGATGGAAGAACGGGATCGGTTGGAGCGGGAGTTTGGGGCAAAGAACAACCAATTGCAGGAAAATACCAGCCAAATGAAGTTACTACGGGCTTCCAGAGAGACGGAATATAAAGATTTGGGTAATCAGCTTCAGGAAAAGTATGAAGAACGGAATGCCTATGCGGATAATCGTAAAGGTCTCTGGCTGACAGCCGGAATTGGGTTTGGTGTGCTGGCATTGATTGTACTGATTGGTCTTGTGTGCAGTATGGCATCGGTACAGATTCCGTTTTTCTCCAGATTCTGGCCGTTTGTGGCACTGTTCGTTCTTCTCATCTGCGTGGTGGGATTGGTCATACAGTCCCAGAGATGGAAGAAAACCCTGAAAGAGATGGATGGAGAAATCAAACGGATGCAGGCAGATCAGGAAACATTGCAGACCGATACTACAGTGTCTCAGGGAGAATTGTCCTGTGAAAATCTGCTTCATCAGGTACAGGAAATTTCCGATGCCAGAAACAGGGCAGAGTGGGAACTGGAAACACTGTTAAAAGAGCAGAAAGAACAGGAAGGCAGACTGCAGGAGTTGTATGAGCAAAGTGAGCAGAATGACAAATATCGTCAGGAAATTGCTGCCATTGATCTGGCACTCCATCAGTTTTCTATTTTGACAGAAAAGATTCATGATACATTTGGAGTCCGGCTGAATCAGGCGGCTTCTGATTATTTTGCTCAGATCACAGAAGGGAAATATACCGATTTAAAGATTGATGACAATATGAACATTTATGTGAACACACCGGATCGTCTCATTCCCATCGAGCAGTGCAGCAGAGGCACGATGGAGCAGATTTATCTGTGTATCCGTCTGGCAGCGTCAGGCATCTTAAATCCCAAGGAGTCCATGCCAGTGGTGTTGGATGATGTGTTTGCTTACTATGACAATGAACGTCTGGTGGAGACGTTAAAGATTTTAAGACGAATGAAAAATCAGGTGATCGTGTTTACCTGTCATACAAGGGAAAGCAGCTGGGCGAAGCAGCAAAAATAGTAAGACAAAGAATATTTTAGGACTTGCAAAATAAGGAAATTTCTGTACAATAGAACTGTTGGGTCATGATGGTCCAGCAGTTTTATGGTATAAGGAGAGCAGAAATGATTAGTGCAAATGGAATTACACTGCGTCTTGGCAAAAAGGCGCTGTTTGAAGATGTAAACATCAAATTCACAGAAGGCAACTGTTATGGTCTGATTGGTGCCAACGGTGCCGGTAAGTCTACTTTCCTGAAGATTCTTTCCGGAAAGTTGGAACCAACCAACGGTTCCATCGTGATCACACCGGGACAGCGTTTGTCTGTGCTGGAGCAGGATCACTTTAAATATGATGAGGAAACTGTTCTGGATACTGTTATGATGGGCAATGCCAGACTGTTTGAGATTATGAGAGAAAAGGACGCCATCTATATGAAGGAAGACTTTACAGATGAAGATGGTATCCGTGCCAGTGAGTTAGAAGCAGAGTTTGCCACCATGAATGGATGGGAGGCAGAGTCGGATGCGGCCAGCCTGTTAAATGGTCTGGGCATTGAGACGGAACTGCACAGCAAGCGGATGGGAGATCTGACCGGCAGCGAGAAAGTGAAAGTATTGCTGGCCAGAGCCTTGTTTGGCAATCCGGACATTCTGCTGATGGATGAGCCTACCAACCATTTGGACTTAGCAGCCATTAGCTGGTTAGAAGAGTTTTTGATCAATTTTGAAAATACGGTCATCGTGGTGTCCCATGACCGTTATTTCCTGAATAAAGTCTGCACCCACATTGCGGATATCGACTATGGCAAGATTCAGTTGTATTCCGGTAACTATGATTTCTGGTATGAGTCTTCCCAGCTGATGATCCGTCAGATGAAGGAGCAGAACAGAAAGAAAGAGGAGAAGATCAAGGAGTTACAGGAGTTCATCCAGAGATTCTCTGCCAATGCGTCTAAGAGCAAGCAGGCAACTGCCAGAAAGCGTGCATTGGAGAAGATTGAGTTAGATGAGATCCGTCCTTCCTCCAGAAAATATCCCTATATTGATTTCCGTCCGGAACGTGAGATCGGAAATGAAGTCCTGACCGTCAGCGGACTGAGCAAGACCATTGATGGGGTAAAGGTATTGGACAATGTGAGCTTCACCTTAGGCAGAAATGATAAAGTGGCATTTGTGGGCTCCTATGAGCTGGCTAAGACCACGCTGTTCCAGATTCTGATGGGCGAGATGGAGCCGGATGAAGGTACGTATAAGTGGGGCATTACCACCAGCCAGACCTATTTCCCAAAGGATAACACCGCAGAATTTGACAGCGATCTGGTCATCTACGACTGGTTGCAGCAGTATTCTCCCGTGAAGGATATTACCTATGTGCGTGGTTTCTTAGGGCGTATGCTGTTTGCCGGGGAGGACGGTGCCAAGAAGGTTCGTGTCCTGTCCGGAGGAGAGAAGGTACGCTGCCAGTTGTCCAAGATGATGGTCAGCGGTGCCAATGTACTGGTATTTGATGAGCCTACCAACCATCTGGATATGGAATCCATCACAGCACTGAATAACGGTATGATCAAGTTCCCGGGTGTGATCTTATTCTCCTCCCGCGACCACCAGATTGTAGAAACCACGGCAAACCGTATCATTGAGCTGCTGCCAGGTGGATATATTGATAAGATCACCACTTATGACGAATATCTGGCAAGTGATGAGATGGCAATGAAACGTCAGATTTACACTGCCAGCGCAGAGGAAAGCGAAGACGACTGAGCAGAATGAATACTACAAGATTAAAAGCATTGGCAGTGGTGTGTATGCTCATTGATCATATGGGGGATGTATTATTTCCCCATTTGATCTGGATGCGCATCATTGGCAGACTGGCATTTCCCATTTACTGTTTTGTGCTTTCAGAAGGTGCAGTGTATACCAAAAACTGGCTGGCCTATGCCGGCCGGCTGTTGTTGCTGGCGTTGGTATCAGAGATTCCCTTTGATCTGGCTTTCTTTGGGAATGTATGGTATCCGGGGTATCAGAATGTATTTTGGACCCTTTTGTTTGGACTGTGCGCCATTCGCATGGATTTGTTGGGAGACCTGCTGGCTGGCAAAATGAGCACAGGATCACAGATACAGATTCATCCCCTTGAGCAGAGAATTCTGGATTGGTGCAACGGGTCCGTGAAGCGTACGGTGTGGACACAGATTGGGCTGGCAGGGGGGCTCTTTCTGATGATGGCAGCAAGCGCATTCTGTCAGACAGATTATGGCATTGGTGGTGTATGTTTGGTGTGGCTGTTGTATTGTGCCAGAAAGATAGATCGCAGGTTGGGAAACCATGCAATGGTTCATGCAGAAGAACCAATCGGGGAAGATGAGAAACAGGCTGCACCGCAAAAAACAAAGGCTTGGGCATATAGACATCGAAGACTGTTATTACAGATGGGTGGGATTGTAGTGATTGCATTTCTGTACGGCAGTTTGGAGCAATGGGCAGCACTTTCTGTGGTTCCGCTCTTGTTCTACAATGGTCAGAGAGGTTACTGTCCCAAATGGTTACAGTGGGGTTTTTACTGGTTTTATCCACTGCATTTGGTCATATTGGGTTTGATTCGGGTATTGTAAGATCAGTAAGCATAAATAGAACCATTCCCCCATACAATGATTGCAGGATTGCTTTTGTTGCATGGGGGCTTTTGTATGAAACAATATTTCTTTGTAGCAATGTTTGTGACTTGCTTTTTTCTGTATGGATGTGCAGCAAGTGCAGACAAAAAGGTAGAAGACTTAGAGTATACTATTGTAGAGCAGGCAGATGTACCGGAAGAATTGCAAAAAATCATCGAAGAAAAGAAAGAAGCACCCTTTACCCTGACTTACACAGACAATGAATGTCTGTACATCGTGGCAGGGTATGGAGTGCAAAGCACAGGTGGGTATTCCATAGAAGTACCGGAATTGTATCTGACCAAGGAAAATATTGTCATTGACACCAATCTGATCGGTCCTACTGAAAAAGCAGTGGCGTTAAAAAGCTATCCTTATGTTGTAGTCATGACAGAGTATCGGGAATTGCCGGTGCTGTTTCAGTAACACGTGCCATCAAGCAGGACCATGGTATATTGTACAATAAGTACACGTTATTCTGTGAAAAATTCATACCAGTTTCCCGGAAAACCCATTTCTTCCAGAAGCTTTTTCCGGGAAAGGTGTGGAAAATCAGGCAGACTGTCTGTGATGAGCTGTTCCAGATCTTCTGCCAATATCCTGAAATCAGAGTGGGGCAATAAATAAAAACAGATTATCAAAAGGGAAAACAGATCATGCTTGCCTTGTACATATTGGTTGCCCTTTTTGGGGATGGAAAGTTTGTTGTGGACAGGCATATCCGGGATGTCTAAGTCACACTGATGGGCATAAAGCTGCTCGTTGTGGGCGCAGACATTGCGGAATCGATTCAATGCATTTAAAAACTGTCCTAACTGCCGCTCGTTGACAAAGTCAAACTTGCGGCTGATTTTGCTTTGTATGGAAAACTGTGTGACCTGATATAATTTTGCAAGAGTACCCATGGAAAAGGAGTGAATCAGTACCCACAGAGGCACATTGTGGTACTTTTCCTGAGAATGGCGGATATAGCCGTACTCAGAAGGTTTTTCCACATCATTGCGGAACCCCCGGATCAGACTATCCACCATGCGGCGGTTTTGCTCATTGTAATTATAATGTTCCGTCTGTAAATAAGCAGCTTGTTCATTGCCGTATTTTTCACAGAAACAATGAGAATAGCGTGCCTTCAAATGTCGTTCGATTTGCAGGATGTAATCTAAGAATAACATGCGCAGTTTGGTATCGAAATCATATAACCCGATGATTTCGTCAAACGTCACCCCATCATAGTACCGGCCGGTAGAGGGATTGCGGAAAGGGTGCTTGTAACCACCAAAGACGAAGAAATAGCTGGTTCGCTCTAATGTGCGCAGTGCGGCTTTCCGGTTGGGGATCAAAAGTCCCTTCTGTTCCTCCAGATATTCTAACTGTTCTTCATAATTCAAAAACCGCTTTGCCATGTGTTGTCTCCCTTTTTATATAAAATAAGCAATTGCGAAACTGTGACACCGGATGCTTTTCATCAAAAATTTGATTTGAAAAACACGCTTTCGCTTCGGTTTCGCGTAACGGTACTAATGTTTTTCTACGCAAATGCTTGAAAAACAAAGTACCGACGCTTCACAAAGTTTTTCAAATAAAAAATTTCTGATGTACAAGCAGTTTTTTTGGCTGTTCAAGGAGTTTCGCAATTGATAATACAAAAAAGGGTTTCCGCAGAAACCCTCCCGGTCACAGTCCTCACGAGTATCTGTAACACTTCTACATTCAGTATAACAGATGAAACAGGATTTGTCAAAAAACTTTGTAACATTTTTGCATTTGGGTTGTCTAATTGGTGATGGGATAAAATGATGCCAATTTTCTCAGTGAAAGGTGGTAAATGCAATGTATGAAAAAACCGACATTTCCGAAGAAGTGCTATGTGCAGAATATGAGGCGGTGTATCATTATGCCCGGATGCTTTGTGGGAATGAGGCAGATGCCCAGGACATTACGCAGGAAGCGTTTTTGCATGCAATGAAGGATTCTGGTCAGTTTGCGGGAAAGAGCAGTCTGTATACGTGGCTTTGTGCCATTGCCAAACATATCTGGCTGAACCAGTGTAAGAAGAGAAAGAAAGAAGTTTTGCCGGAGCAAATGGAGGAAACCTGTGGAGATGGGGAATTTTCTCTGGAACAGCAGATTGCGGATAAAGACACCGCAATGGAGATTCATCGAGTATTGCATACCTTGCAGGAACCATACAAAGAGGTGTTTTCCTTGCGGGTCTTTGGAGAGTTATCCTTTGGAGAAATTGCCGGATTGTTTCAAAAGAGTGAGAGTTGGGCCAGGGTCACATACCATCGTGCGAAGAAAATGATTTGCGAAATGCAAAGATAGACAATTGCGAAACTATGATACCGGACGCCTTTGAACAGAAATTTTATTCAAAAAACACGCTCCCGCTTCGGTTTCATGTAACGGTACTAATATTTTTTTCGCTTAACGCTCAAAAAATAAAGTACCGGCATTCCACAGAGTTTTTTGAATGAAAAATTTCTGATGTACAGGCTATGTTTTGGTCAAATCGAAGAGTGTTGCAATTGTCTAAAACTAAAAGAAATAGAAAGGATGGGTAATATGAGTAGTTTGAAATGTGACATCGTGAAAGATTTATTGCCTCTGTACTGTGATGGAGTGGTAAGTAATGTAACCGAACAGGAGATGAAAGCACATTTGGAGAACTGTCCGGATTGTAGGGCAGAGTATCAGGCATTGGAGGCAGAGCTTTCTATGAAGTCAGGGAAGGGGATTTCTACAAAAGATCGGTTTGTGACGATGATGAAGCGTCAGAGAAGAAAACAAATTGGGAAGATGGGAGCGTTGCTGGCAGCTGCTTGTGTCCTGATGGGCGGGGTTTTTTATGTATTGTTACAGGTACCGTTGGTTTCAAAGGGGAGTGAAGAGATTGCAATCAGTCGAGTGTATCGCTATGACACAGAGGAAGGGGAAAAGCTGTTTGTATTATGCAGTCTTCCGGTATATGAAAGAGGGGGTTATCGGAATGCAGAGATCAAAGTAGAAGATGGCATTGCTGTACTTCTGTTGGAGGGGAAAGCACCGGTTCTGTCGAGACGAATTCAATTGGAAGATCGGGCAGGCGTGATGGATTGTATTGAGGTGATGGATCTTCCACAGGGAACTTCTGTTTCTTCTGTGCAGTTTCAGGGGGAAATCATCTGGTCAGAGGAGGAAAATGGCAATGAGTTGATACCGGATTATGTGTATGCATGGGAAGCAAGTGAACAGTCTCAGGATGTAAAAACAGTATATACTTCTGTGAAAGATCAATATATCGGCATTGGAGATGAGGATGGTCATGTGATGTTGTGGAATCTGGATGGAACCCTTTTGTATGACGGGTACCCGGGAACAGATGAGGAGTTTCCTGTATATTACAAGAAGTTGTAAAATCTCATTGCGAAATCCGCATACAAAAAGTATAATAGGTGCAGTCAGGCTTATCGTATTGATGGTCTGTCGGCACCTATTTGTGTGCCAAAGGCAATCTTCCGGTGATCATGTTCAAAAATGGAAGAATCGTCACCAGAAGATGAAATGGAAAAACAAGAGAATGAGAAAGTTTGGGAAAGAAAGACAGAGATAGGAGTAGGGTATGAACGTACAGGAGATCGAACAGTTTTTGGGTACAGTGGCACAGTGGGAGAGCAAGGAGCGTCTGATGGAGCGTCTGATGGATATGAGCAGGGTACAGCCGGGTATGAACAAAGGCGGGATTCCGCTGGTGTATCATGAAGGCACCGCTTACGTAGACGCAGAGGACAGCCATACCCTGATCATCGGTTCCACCGGTTCCAAGAAGACCCGACTGGTGGTGATGCCTGCTGTGAAGCTGCTGGCCCAGGCAGGAGAATCTATGATCATTTCTGACCCAAAGGCAGAAGTGTACAACCGGACTGCTTTTGAAATGGCAGCTGTGGGGTATCAGATTCGTGTGATCAATTTCCGTAATCCTTCTGTGGGAGACTGCTGGAATCCTCTTGCCATTCCATTTGCTTTTTATCAGCAGGGGGATTTGGACCGTGCCTGTGAGTTTGTCAATGACATTGCGGGCAATCTGATTTTGTCAGAGGTATCCAAGGCAGACCCTTTCTGGGATTATTGTGCATCAGATTTGTTGTTTGGTCTGATCATGCTTTCCTTTAAGCGGACGAAAAATCCAAATGGGGTGTCTATCCGAACCATCTTACAGTTGCGCCAGAAAATGTTCGATAACAATGGAAATGTGGACAGAAGCCTTCGCTCTGAGGCAAGTATGGATCCGCTGATCTATTCCAGTCTGGTGGGCACACTGAATGCACCGGAAAAAACCAGAACTTCTATTTTGGCAGTATTTGACCAGAAGATGCGCTGTTTCATGTATCAGAAGAACCTGACCGAGATGATGGATGCCAATACCATCTCTCTGGATCACATTGGTGTGGAGAAGACGGCCTTTTATCTGATCATGCCGGATGAAAAGACTACCTATCATCGTCTGGCGGCATTGTTTATCAAGCAGAGTTACGAATATCTGATTTATCTGGCACAGGCCACAGGCGTGGGTTCCTTTAAGACCCGTATCAACTATATGTTAGATGAGTTTTCTTCCTTGCCTACCATTAAGGATTTCCCGACTATGATTTCTGCTGCCCGCAGCCGAAACATTCGGTTTAATCTGGTGGTGCAAAGTCAGAATCAGTTGAAAGCCCGTTATCATGAGGAAGCAGAAACCATTAAGTCCAACTGCAACAACTGGATTTTCCTGACCAGCCGTGAGCTGGAACTGTTAGAGGAGATCAGCAATCTGTGTGGAGAGAAAGCAGATGGGAAGCCGCTGTTGTCTGTATCAGCGCTCCAGCATCTGGATAAAAATCAGGGACAGGCACTGTTGCTGTGTGGCAGATTGTTCCCCTATATCACACAATTAGAAGACATCAATCATTATGATAATGGTGGATTCCAGATCCTGCCATTCAAGGAAAGAACAGAACAATAAAAAACATTTTCGAATTCATTCAAACCTGCGCATTGCCAATGCGCAGGTTTTTCGATACTCATTTTGGGCATCAGTCTTTCAGGCAACTTACCCCTTATTTTCAACCACTTACGTGCAGCCGCCTTTACAAATCAGACCGTACTGGTACAATAAAGGCATGTAGCTGTGAACGCACGGAACAGCTACACATCCATACAGAATGGGAGGAAGCAGGCAGGCGTGGAGATGAAAATTAAAGTAGAAACAGTGAGTCCCACACAGGAGGAAGAAATCATTCTTCGGGTGCAGGAACAGCGATTGCAGGGGGCACCGGAAGAAATTCGTACATTGACACAGCGGATCGCCCAGGCCCTGCGGTCTGAAGCAGAGGAACTGGTCATCTGGAAGGATGAGGCAATGTACCGGATCAAACTGAAAGACATCTATTATTTTGAGGTAATGGAACGGAGATCCTTTGTATATGGGAAAGAGGATGTCTATGAAACAAAGTTGAAGCTGTATGAATTCGAGGAAAAGACCAGAGGCACCTCTTTCTTTCGGGCATCCAAGTCTATGGTCTTGAATGCAGACCGGATCGATTATGTGAAACCTTCTCTGTCTGGTAGGTTGGAAGCAGTACTGTTCAATGGGGAAAAGGTGATGGTATCCCGTCAGTATGCCAGCCAGTTAAAGAAATTGATGGGGTTGCAAAGATAGGAAAGGGGTGAAATCAAATGAAAGAATGGATCAAAAGAATTGGAACAGAGTTAGGCATTCTGGCAAGAGATTTTGTGCTGATTTACGGACTGACCATGATGGTCACATGGGCATGGTGCAGGTTGTTTCGGATGGATGTGGAACTGGGAGTCACATATCTGGGGGATATTTTGCTGTTTTCTTTGGGCGCAGCATTGCCGAGACTGGTCTATCTGTCTGATCGTGAACTGACAGAAACCCAGTTGCTGATTCGAACCCTGATTCATACAGTTGTGTTGACGGTGGTGCTGTTGACGATGGGACACTATATTGGGATGTGGCGTACCTGGAGGGAAGGTATACTATTTTTTGGCTGTATTTTGGCAGTGGATGTACTGGTCAGACTGCTTAGCTACGGGGGAGCGGCAGCGGATGCGGCAGCCATTAACCGGAAATTGAAAGAGCGGAGGGAACAAAATGGAAGCAGCAATTAACGTATCTCATTTAAAGAAATATTTTCGGGATGTAAAGGCAGTGGATGATATTTCTTTTGTGGTACCAAAGGGAGAATTTTTTGGATTTCTGGGGGTAAATGGGGCAGGAAAATCCACTACTATCCATATTTTGTGTACCTTGTTGAAAGAGACAGCAGGACAAGTGGAAGTCTGTGGATATGATGTGGGAAAGCAAAGCAATGCAGTCAGAAGGAACATTGGTGTAGTGTTCCAGGAAAACACGCTGGACGGCATGCTCACTGTAAAGGAAAATCTGGAACTGCGTGGTTTCCTGTATGAAAAAGACAGAAGAAAGGTGCAGAGGAATCTGGAGGAGGTGGCGGAAATTCTGGATATCGGGGAACTGCTTTCCAGACCCTTTCGGAAGCTGTCCGGCGGACAAAAGAGGCGCTGTGAGATTGCGAAGTCTCTGATGAATACCCCGGAGGTACTGTTTTTGGACGAACCAACCACCGGTCTGGACCCACAGACCAGAAAGCAGGTATGGGAGAGCATAGAGCGGTTACGGGCAGAGCGACAGATGACGGTGTTTCTCACCACCCATTATATGGAAGAAGCAGCCATGGCACAGCATCTATGTGTGATGGATGGGGGAAAAATCGTGGCACAGGCATCTCCTTCGGAACTGAAAAAGCAGTATGCCACAGATTTGCTGAAACTGTATACAACGGAAATCCAACTACTCCATCAGGAAGCAGAAAGGTTACGGCTTCCCCATCATACATTGTCAAATGGAGTGGCATTTCCACTGGTTTCTACAAAGGATGCCATTGCCATCCTGTCTCAAATCCATGCCCCATACGATGGGCTGGAAGTGATACAGGGAAGTATGGATGATGTGTTTTTGAATGTAACTGGAAAGAAGATGGAGGAATAGGGGATGTTATTTTACCGATTTTTAAAACGCAATATGCTGTTGTATTTCAGAGACAAAACCAGTGTGTTTTTTTCTTTTCTATCCACCCTGATTGTATTGGCACTGATGATTGGATTCTTGGGAGAGAACAATGTGACCTCCACATTAAATGCGCTGGGAACAGGGCAGAGCGGTGCACATACGTATGCCTCCTGTCTGGTCATCATCTGGACCATTGCCGGTATCATCGTGGTGAATGCAGTCAGTATTTCCATGTCACTGGTGGGCACGATGGTACGGGATGAGGAGGAGGGCAAAATGGCTGCCTTTTTTGTGGCACCGGTGAAACGGTGGGTGTACGTGACCGGATATGTGTTGGCGGCAGTGTTGGTGGCGTTTCTCATGTGTGTCCTGACGTTTGTGATTGGAGAAGTCTATATTGCCCTGATCGGAGGGCATGTGGTCACACCGGGGGAAGCCGGATGGTCTCTGCTGATCTTGCTGGCAATTATTTTTTCCTCGGCGGCATTCGTGTTTTTGTGTGCAGCTTTTGTCCATACCAACAGTGCATTTGTGGGATTGACCACGGTCGTCGGAAGTTTGATCGGATTTCTGGCAGCTATATACATTCCTTATGGGGGAATGCCAAAATTCCTGCGATATGTCATTCGATTTCTGCCTGTATTTCAGGGGGCTTCTGCGCTTCGGGAAGTACTGATGGAAAGAACCATTGCCTGGTTTGACTGTGCACCGGAAATCAAAAGCGGTTATGCAGACTATATGGGACTGGTGATTCAGTTTGGAGACCATACTCTGTCATCTATGGAAAAAGTGCTGTATATGCTGGCTGCAGGACTGGGATTGCTTGTGGTTGCCACTATGGTGTTGTCCCATAAGAAACAGACAGATCGATAACAAGTGAAATGAAATCAATTCTTTTGTGAGTTGTATTTGACAGGATGCTTTGGAAAGGGGTATGATGAACGGTGGGTTAGAATATGCATAAATGGAGGGGAACATGGAAAGTATCCGTTATATTCGGGATGTGGTGCATTTGCTCCAGCCCAAAGAAAAAAGAACATTAATGGGGATTCTTTTTGTGAATCTGGGCCAGGCATTTTGGGAAATGTGCAGCATCAGCATGCTTTTGCCTTATCTGTATATTGTATTGGATTGTGACAGTGCCAAACAGCACTCTATTTTAGCCAGGGTATATGACTGGCCCTTTTTAAGGAGTGATATTCGTTTTATTTTATTTTTATCTTTGCTGATTCTGGTGTTATATGCTATGCGTTCCGGATATCTAATTTTTTCTGTTTGGTTTGTGAATCGTAAGACTGTACGGTTTCGGAAAAATTTTGCGGTGCGTCTGTACCGGTATTATCTGACCAGACCGTATCCTTTTTATTTTCAGTCCAATCATACCCAGCTGCAGAGAAATATCAATCAGATCAGTTCTACGGTAGTGGATAAGATTTTGCTGGCAGGTGTGAATCTGATCCGGATGGCAGTGACCGGTATTTGTATTCTGGTGATGTTGGTGTGGATTGATAAAGTATTTACCGGTATCATCGTGTTGGTTATGGGGTCTATCTGTTTCTTTTTGTATCAGAAAGTGAAAAGGATGGCACGGGAGACTTCTGCGGAAGGCAATCGGGTTTGGAAACAGGTACATAGGACAGTGTTGGAATATCTAAAGGGCATTAAGGAAGTGCGGCTGATGCAGTTACAGCCTTCTATTGTACATCAGTATGAGCAGGCACGCACCAGACTGGAACAAACCATTGTGCGTCTGGATCTGCTAAATGCCATTCCTTCTCAGATTTTGGAAATGTGTGTCATTGTCAGTGTGTTAATGATTGTTATATTGAATGCCGTCCGGGGCAGGACCGCCCAGGAGAGCATTGCAGTTATTGGTGTGTTTGCGATGGCAGCAGTGCGGATCAAGCCCATTATCATGGGCGTGTATAGCCAGTTTTTGTCTCTTCAGAGCAGTCTGACTTATTTTCAGGATGTAGAGGCAGATTTACAGCAGGCATTTGCGTTAAAAAAGCAGATGAGAACTGGGGCAGACAGGAAAAGTTTATTGGAAAAAGAGAAGGCGGTGTCCCGTGCACCGGGTGAGATTGCATTTGAACAGGTTTCTTATACTTATCCGGGAACAGACAAGCGGGTGCTTTCTGATGTGAGTGTAACCATCCATCAGGGGGCACTGGTGGGTATCGGTGGTCCTTCCGGTGGGGGAAAATCCACTTTTTTGGATTTGCTCCTTGGACTGCTCATACCAGAAGAAGGCAGGATTACAGCGGATGGTGTTTCCATTACAGGCAGAGAAGCAGACTGGTATCCATTGATTGGGTATGTGCCACAGGAAATCTATCTGCTGGATGATACCATAGAACGGAATATTGTGTTTGATCCGGAAGAACAGCCTGATGAGAAGCAGCTCAAACAGGCATTGGAACAGGCAGAACTGCTTTCCTATGTCCATACCCTGCCGGAAGGATTGCAGGCAAGGGTGGGGGATGGAGGAATTGCATTGTCTGGTGGACAAAAGCAGCGTCTGGGCATTGCCAGAATGCTGTACCGCAACCCGGAAATTATGGTATTTGATGAAGCCACCAGCGCACTGGATTTGGAAACGGAAGCAGAATTGCTTCGTACCATTCTGCAATGGAAAGGGAAAAAGACCATTTTTATGGTCGCCCACCGGCCCAGTGTATTTCAGGAATGTGATGTGGTATATGAAATACGGGATGGGAAGATTGGGATTGTAAAAAAATAAAAGCAGAGCTTGTAAAAGCGGACCATTAGAATGGTTTTTGTGGTGGAATATACATCATTATACATTGCTTTTTTCAAAGAATTGGATATAATAGGAGAGAGACTTGCCGTACGGGAAATGTACTGGCGGGAAAACATGTAGTTGAGAAACCATGCAGGAAAGTATGATAGAGGGATAGTATGGATACATATACCGTATTTGCAGAAGTTTATGACCGGTGTATGGAAGAAATTCCATATGAAGATTGGTGCAGGCAGATCACCAGTCTGTTGTGTCAGGATGGGATTGTCGATGGTCTGGTGCTGGAACTTGGCTGTGGCACCGGCACCATGACAGAACTGCTTGCCCAGGCAGGCTATGATATGATTGGTGTAGATGCTTCCGGAGAGATGCTTTCTAAAGCCATAGAGAAGCGAAACAGTTCCGGGCAGGATATTTTGTATTTACAGCAGGATATGCGGGAATTTGAACTGTATGGTACGGTTCGGGCAGTGGTCAGTGTCTGTGATACGATGAATTATCTGCTGGAGGAGGAAGAATTGTTGCAGGTATTCCGACTGGTGAACAATTATCTGGACCCGAAGGGATTGTTTTTGTTTGATCTGAAAACAGAACATCACTTTCGGGATGTGGTAGGCACCCAGAGTTTTGTGCAGAATGAGGAAGATGTCTGTATCATTTGGGAAAACTATTACTATGAAGAAGAACAGGTCAATGAGTATGCGGTGACCATCTTTGCGGCAGAGGAAGATGGGCGGTATGAACGGCAGCAGGAGCTGCATTACCAGAAACCATACACCATTGCGCAGATTCAGCGTTTGCTGCAACAGGCAGGCATGGAATTTGTGGCAGCCTATGGAGAGAATGGGGAAGAGGCGTCTGAGACAGACAGCAGTCGTATTTACATTTTGGCCAGAGAATGTGGAAAGTGAGTTTTTCAAACAAAAAGTTCTGATGTACAGGCTGTTTTTTGCTCTGTTCAAAGAGCTTCACAATTGTCTAAAATAGAGAGAATGAAAGGAAAAAGAACAATGTCTGATTATATGATTCGTGCCACAGCGGCAAACAAACAAATTCGTGCTTTTGCGGCTACCACCAGAGAGATGGTAGAGTATGCCAAGAATGCCCACCAGACCAGTCCGGTGGTGACGGCAGCACTTGGTCGTCTGATGACAGCAGGTGCCATGATGGGCAGTATGATGAAAGCACCCACTGATCTGCTGACTGTGAAGATTGAGGCAGACGGTCCCATGAAGGGAATGATTGTCACAGCAGATTATGCAGGGAATGTGAAGGGGTATCCTTTTGTACCGGATGTGATGCTGCCGCCCAATGAAAAGGGAAAGTTAGATGTAGCAGGGGCAGTGGGCATCGGCGTACTTAGTGTGATTAAGGATCTGGGTTTGAAAGAGCCTTATGTGGGACAGACCATTCTGATCACCAGTGAGATTGCAGAAGATCTGACCTATTATTATGCCACTTCCGAGCAGACACCTTCCAGTGTGGCTTTGGGTGTATTGATGAACCGGGATAACACCGTCCGTCAGGCAGGTGGTATGATTATCCAGTTGATGCCGGGAACTTCTGATGAGATCATTGACCAGTTAGAGGCAAAGATCAGTACCATTTCTTCCATCACTTCCATGCTGGATCAGGGCATGAATCCGGAAGCGATCTTAGAGTATGTGTTAGGTGATTTTGGGCTGGAGATTTTAGACCGGATGCCGGTACAGTTTCACTGTAATTGCAGCAAAGAACGGGTGACACGTGCCATTGCCAGCATTTCCAAAGAAGAACTTGGCCAGATGATAGAAGAAGGAAAGCCGATCGAAGTGAACTGTCAGTTCTGTAACAGCCATTATCTGTTTGATACAGAGGAATTGAAGGCATTTCTGTAATCAATGACAAATGCTGTAAACAGCAGGTAATAAAACGTAATGCAACAGGCTCCTTCCTGAGTGACAAGCATTGTGGTTTGCTGTCACTTAGGAGGAGCCTGTTTGTGTAGATTAATTTTTTATTTTCATATTCTGGTTACATTCACTGCCTGTGGTCCTTTGTTGCCATCTACCACATCATACTCTACCTTCTGGCCTTCCTCTACAGATCGAAATCCCTCTCCGCTGATGCCTGTGAAGTGCACGAATACCTCACTTCCGTCTTCCTGGCTGATGAAGCCATACCCCTTCTGGTTATTGAACCATTTTACGATACCTTGCATGGTATTACCTCCAAAAAATACTTTTTCAGGAACACCAAAAGCCTGTGATAGCCCAGTGTGCCTGAATCAATCTCTGCAAGTGCAGATGTTTTTAGAATAACATAGTTGAAACTGAAAGTCAATTAAAATTAGAAAAATTCTGAAAGAAGTATATATATCGAAAAAACGTCAGATAAAATAAAAGTCGAAAAATATCGAAAAAATACTTCTTTTTTGTAAAAATGCGAAAAATGCATAGAAGATACAGGAATCAAAAAGTAGATTCTGGAAATAATACAGATAGAAGGATGATATAGAGAAATAACAGGGAAACAAAACTCAGAATGTGGGCAAAATGAAAATATCAAAAAAGGGCTGAAAATGAGATGCAGCGTAATGGGAAAATTACGCTGCACTTCTCCAAAAAGGAGGGGAATATAAGGGGTGTCAACAGCAAGGGGAGAGGGAAGATAAATGCTGTTGACATATATCAAATAAAAGACAATAAGCAGTAAAAAGATACATTCTGAAAACAGAATGAAGGAATAATGACACAATCTGCATCATTAAGCCTATTTTATGTCTATATTATAGTTTGTATACAGGAAAATTGCAAGAAAAAACTTTTACAGATTTTTTGGTAAAAACTGTGGGAAATATAATAGAAATAAGAGTTGAAAAAAAGAGTATTATATGTTATGCTTAAAACGAAAAAAAAGTACAAGAGTTTTTTGTGCAAAATGATTATTTGCATCAAACGAAATCGTGTTATGCTGTAGAAGCAGAACAGATAAATCAATGTATTTACCGGAGGATGGTTCTTGGTATTTACAAGGAGAGAAAGGGGGGCAGTGTTGGTGGACAAGGTGACAGCTGATTTACAGATGAAAACAGGCTTAAATTTGCATATGGCTGCAAAGATAGCAGATACTGCGGCTCGGTGCAATGTAAGAGGAACTCTCTGCAAAGAAAACCAGTATTATAATGTGGGAAGTGTATTGCAGATGGCATCAAGTGGAATCAATGCACAAGATGAGATTACAGTATGTTGCACCGGTTTGAGAGCGCAGGAAGCGCTGGATACAGTTGTAAATATATTGCAAAGTGAAGAAAACTGACTCTGGGGTCAGAACAGAACCGCTGTACTAGCAGAATTGGACAGCGGTTTTTCCATTGTAAGGAAA
>JAFTGN010000018.1 GCA_017457865.1 Lachnospiraceae bacterium
ACGCTGGTAGCAAATCCCTGCCGGTATCCCGCACGCACGAAGCAAGGCCGCCAGAAGATTGGCTTTCGCCCAGCAGATTCCCACGCCCTGTTCCAACACTTCACTGGCAGATTTGGTCACCCGTTTGTCCTGTGCATCCCAAGAGTGCTTGATTTCATCACGGACAAATTCATACATTGCCCGAACCAGTGCGATTTCATCCGGCATCCTTTGCCGGAATTCCTCTGCCTTTTTCAAAATACTAGGATCATTCCAGTTGATGTATTTTGACGCTTCTAAATACGCATCCATAGGATCTTTCCACTTCCATTCCTGCATGGTACACTCCTTTTTTTATGAGAAAACCAATTGCCATCATTTGTTTTCCATGTTCAATACCTATCGTTTATCGCCTCATTTTCCTAACAATACACTTCCTGTGCATCCTTCGGCAATTCCCGCACATGCTCAAAAAAATCTCTGGCTGGCACACCTTGTTTCCTTACAATCCCTTCTTACTCCCAACCAATACACCTGTGGACTTCCGGATGAAAAACGGATTTTCTTCTGAAATTACGTTTCGTAAATAGTTCTTTAATTTTCGCTCATGCTTCACCGTCAGTTGGTGGATATTGCCGGGCAATGAATACAGGTAATCATATACTGCCATGGGATCCGGTACCAGCAGGTTATTTTCCTGCTGATACACATGTACGTTTGCAAAAAAGGGAAGCAACTGTTCTCTGCCATTTTCAAGAGAAAATCCCGATGACATCCAGACCGGGGCGCTTGCCTGACTGTCAAATGCACCGATCAGATCAAAAATTTCCCTCATATGATCCTCTCCTACTGTGGATGCAAGAAATCTGCCATCCTCTGTCAGTAAATTGCCCATCCGCTCCAACAAAACCGGTCGATCCGAATCCGAAATATGGTACAGCATATGATTTGCCATCACTCTGTCATAATTTCCTTCCAATGACAATGCATTGGCATTCATCTCCTGATAGGTGAATTGAATCTTTCGTCTGGTAAAGGATTCTCCAAAAGGGGCAAGATTCGCTCTTGCTGCTTCCAGCATGCCTGCGGACTTATCCAACAGCACAATCGTTACCCCTTCTGGAATCTGCTCCTGCATGGCTGCCCAAAGTGCCCCATTTCCACATCCTACATCCAGTACCTGCATTCCTTCTGACAACTGAATTTTTTGAAACAACCATTCATACCAGCTTTCTTTTGCGGTACTATAGGCATGGATTTTGATACGGGATTCCAAATTGTCGCTTTTCAGATACTGCCTTTGAATTTCTTCTTTTTGAGAAGTAATCTGCATGATGGCAAGTATTTGATCCCACTGATCTGCTTCCGACAATTGATTGATCTCCGTAATGGCATGCAGCACTTCATTCAAATGTACTATCTTTTCCCGCACCAATTGTTCCTGCTTTTCAAAGGAAATGCGTTCTCCTCCATCATACATCATTTTTTTAATCTCGAACAGGTCGAAATCCAAATATTTTAACAACAGAATTTTCTGCAAATCCTGCACGCTTTTTTTACCAAATAATTTATATCCGCTCTCTGTCACCTGTTCCGGCCAAAGCAATCCCTTTTCCACATAGTGACGAATCGTCTTATAGGATACACCTGACAGTTTCGCCAGCGTTCCACTGGTATAATATTCTTTCTGTTCGCTCATATCAGCGCCTCACTTTCCAATCCATTGTAGAAGCTGCAGCTTTCTATAATGATATGAAACACCCTGCCCTAAGGGCAATGTCAAGGGCAATTGCACAACTTTCTATTCAATCGATGCGTTTTCATTTACATATTATTTTCTTGCCAATGAACTCTTTTTTAATTATGATGATTATAACAAACTGCGAAAGAAGGAACACTAATGAATTGTTGTTTGTTGTTTTCTAAAAAGGGCTGACTTTAATAACAATCGTGCTTTAGCTTTACTAAACAAATATAAAAATGAAAACCAACGCTTACCAAAACAGTGTTCCGGACACTATCTCTAGTAGATATGGGGATTACTCCCCATACCCCTATACAAAACCGTACGTGCGCTATTAACGCATACGGCTTTTCACTCTATATTTTCATACTCTATCTATAAAACAAACTTACCTTGATACTTGGTTCCGGCAATGGA